>JAPLPI010000293.1 GCA_026400305.1 Alphaproteobacteria bacterium
TTGTTTTTGTTCTGGTTAGCGAGATTTTGACCATTGGGCGGCTAAGCTCACTGGGTTGTCAAATAGTATGGTTGGGCGGGGGCTCAAATGGATACCATCATGCGCGTATCAGTCACAGTCGGGGTGTTTGCCGCCATGGCCGTCCTTCTGTCCGGCTGCATCGCCTATGACGCCGCCAGCACCGTGGTCAGCGCGGGTTCGCCCGTGGTGGGCGCCGGCGTTTCGGTGGTCGGCGGTGTTGGCGATGTCGTGACATCGCCCTTCGACAGGCTCAGGGTGAGGATCAGCGAAAGCCCTCATGCTGAGCCTGTCGAAGCATGAGGGGCCTGGCTAAAACTTATCTTTCCGCCCCCGGATTTCGCCAAACACGGCGACATCATCCGCCTGCTCCATGCCCAGCGACTTGCGGATTTCCGCACTGTCCGGCCGCAGGAAGGGATTAGTCTTTTTCTCCAGCCCCAGGGTGGATGGCACGGTCGGTTTGCTCGCCGCCCGCGCCGCATTCACATCGTCCATCCGCGCTTTCAGATCGCCATTGCCCGGCTCCAGCGTGAGCGCGAAGCGGCCATTGCTCTGGGTATATTCATGGCCGCACCACACCTTGGTGTCGTCGGGCAGGGTCATCAGCTTGGACAGGCTGGACCACATCATCTGCGGATCGCCTTCGAACAGGCGCCCGCAACCCAGGGTGAACAGCGTATCGCCGGTAAAGGCATTGCCGTCGATCACAAAGGTGATGGCGCCTTTGGTGTGGGCCGGCACTTCCAGCACCTGAACCTTGCGGCCGTCAAATTCCCACCCCGTGGTTTCATCCACGCCGATATCCAGCCCTGGAATGCGTGCCGCGTCCTTGCTCGGGCCGACAACCTTGGCGGCCGTCTCCTGCTTCAGGTCCAGGTTGCCGCCGCAATGATCCAGGTGATGATGGGTGTTCAGGATATGGGTCAGCTGCCACCCCGTCCGGGCCAGCGCCGCGCGCACCGGGGCGACCTCCGACGGGTCTACGATAGCGCATTGGTCGCCGGACTTCACCAGATAGGCGTAATTGTCGGACAGGCAGGGAACAATCTCGATCTGGGTCATGAAATCTCCTTGGCCGGCGCACCTTATCAAATCTTATCGCGTGGCCAAGCCGCGCGGGGGCAAAGCTGCGTCTTTGAACAACCGCCTCCAGGGCTTAGACTCTGGGTCGATGCAGGACGTGCGCGACCTCACCGCTTTTTACGACAAGCCGCTGGGACAGTTGGCCAAGCGGGTGATCCTGCGCCATGTCGAGAATTTTTGGCCCGACCTGCGGGGCCTGCGGGTGCTGGGCTATGGTTTTCCCATTCCCTATGCGCGGCTGTTCACCGGGGCCGAACGCGCCATCGCCGCCATGCCGGCGCCCTTCGGCGCGGTCACCTGGACGCCCAATGGCGACAAGAATGCCGCGCTGGTGTGCGAGGAAGATGCGCTGCCGTTCCCCGACGTGTTCTTCGACCGAATCCTGATCGTGCATGGCCTGGAGTCTACGGAAAGTCTGCGGCCGTTGCTGCGCCAGCTGTGGCGGGTGCTGGCGCCGGAAGGAAAAATTCTGCTGGTGGCGCCTAACCGCGCCAGCCTGTGGGCCCAGGTCCAGGTGTCACCCTTCGGTCATGGCCGCCCTTTTTCACGCATGGAATTGGACCGCCTGCTGCGCGATGCGTTGCTGGAGCCGGCGCGCTGGTCGCGCGCGCTTTATGCGCCGCCCTTTGACGGTATCAGCGGATCGGGCACCAACTGGGAAAAATTTGGCCGCAAATTCTTTCCCGGCATCGGCGGCTTGCATGTGGTGGAAGCAGCCAAGTCGCTCTATGCCGCTGCCACGCCCAAATTATCGGTCGCGCAGGTCGCGCTGAAGACGGCCCAGGACCTGGGGTCTTAGCTCTTTTTCAGAAGAAACACGCCGCCCTGGGCGAACAGGTTGGGTCCCAGATAGCCATGTGTCAGGCTAGCGGGATTCATCTTGGCCGTGGTGCCGTTATCGTTCAGCGCATGGGCCTCCACGATGGTGGCGCCGCATTCGCGCGTCAGGTCGACAAAATCGGCCAAGGTGCACAGGTGGATGTTGGGCGTCGCCCACCAGGAGTAATCCAGCGTGTTGGTGCGCGGCATGCGCCCGCCCGTCAGCAGCGACAGCCGCACTTTCCAATAGCCGAAATTGGGCAGCGAGATCGCGACCCGCCGACCGATGCGCAGCAGATGATCCAGCACCGCGCGCGGTTTCTCGGTGGCCTGGATGGTCTGGGACAGGATCACCGCATCGAACACCTGGGCGGGGTAATCCACCAGGTCGGTATCGGCGTCGCCCTGCACCACCGCCAGGCCGCGCGCTACGCAGGCATTCACATTGGCCTGGGAAATCTCGATGCCGCGGCCGTCTACATTTTTGGTCTTCAGATGCTCCAGCAGTGCGCCGTCGCCGCAGCCGACATCCAGCACCCGGGCATCGGGACGGATCATGGCCGCGATGGCCGCCAGGTCGGGGCGCAGCTCGCTCATGACAGGTCCTGAGCGGCGTGGTTGAGAAAGCCGCGCACGGTGGCGAACATTTCCGGCTCGTCTAGCAAAAAGGCGTCGTGGCCCTTGTCGCTCTTGATCTCGACAAAGCTGACCTGGGCGGCCACCGCGTTCAGGGCATGGGCGATGCGCTTGTTCTCGACCGGCGGGAACAGCCAGTCGCTGGTAAAGGCGACGATGCAGAAGCTCGCCGAATTCAGGCGAAACACGTCGGCCAATTGCCCGCCATGCTCTTCGGCCAGGTCGAAATAATCCATGGCGCGGGTGATGTAGAGATACGAGTTGGCGTCAAACCGGTCCACGAAGCTGGCGCCCTGGTGATGCAGGTAAGACTCGATCTGGAAATCCGGCGTGAACTGGAACGACTTGGCGTCGCGGTTCTGCAGCGCACGGCCGAACTTGCGTTGCAGCGCCAACTCCGAGACATAAGTGATGTGCGCGGCCATGCGCGCCACCGCCAGGCCTTTGGACGGCTTGGTGTTATGCAACAGATATTCGCCGCCCTGCCAGTCGGGATCGGCCATGATCGCCTGCCGGCCCACTTCGTGGAACGCAATGTTCTGGGCGCTGTGACGCGCGGCGCACGCGATCGGCACCACTGCGCGCACGCAGTCGGGATAGGATGCCGCCCATTGCAGCTCCTGCATCCCGCCCATCGAGCCGCCGAGCACCGCCAGCAGCTTATCGATGCCCAGATGTTCGACCAGGCGCTTTTGCGCCCGCACCATGTCGGGAATGGTGACCACCGGAAAATTCAGGCCCCAGGGATTGCCGTCCGACGGATCGATCTCCGCCGGGCCAGTCGAGCCCATGCAGCTGCCGATGACGTTCGAGCAAATGACAAAGAAGCGGTCGGTGTCGATCGGCTTGCCCGGGCCCACCATGGTGATCCACCAACCGGGCTTGCCGGTTAGGGGATGATCGGAGGCGACGAACTGATCGCCGGTCAGGGCATGGCAGATCAGGATGGCGTTGCTCTTGTCGGCGTTGAGCGTGCCATAGGTTATGTAGGCGACGGTGAAGGGCGCCAGCTCGCGGCCGCAGTCCAGCGGTAACGGTGCCTCGAAGGTGACCGCCATGCCGACATCGGCCGATGGCGTGGTCACAGGGCGCAGGAAACGAGGGGCCTCAGTCACGAAATAGCCGTCCTAAATCCTTGGAAAACGTAGGTAAGGTGCGCCACCACCCCAAGTCAACGAATGGCAGCCCTGCTTTGCTTTTATGACGGCCGCGCCCTATTAAAACCTGGCCTTTTTACGAGCCTGCGTTAACCGATGAAGCCCGAGCCCAAACCCGGTGTCCTGGACATCACCGCCTATGTCGGCGGCCGCGCCTCCGCGCCCGGTGCCACCAAGGTGTTCAAGCTGTCCTCCAACGAAAGTCCGCTGGGGCCAAGCCCCGCGGTGGCGGCGGCCCTGGAAGAAGCCTGCGCCAGCCTGGCGCTGTATCCGGAAGGCTCGGCCACTTTGCTGCGCGAGGCGATCGCGGAGGTCTATCATATCAACCTCGCGCGCATCGTCACTTCGGGCGATGGGTCCGACGCGCTGCTCACCATGCTGGCTAACGCCTACTTGCGGCCGGGTGACGAGGTGGTGTTCAGCGAGCACGCGTTCCTAGTCTACAAGATCGCCACCCAGGCCAACAGCGCCGTGCCGGTGATGGTGCCGGAAAAGACCACCAACCAGGCCATCACGGTCGATGTCGATGCGATGCTGGCGGCGGTCACGCCCAAAACGCGCATGGTCTATCTGGCCAATCCCAACAATCCTACCGGTTCGTGCCTGAACCGGGACGAGATGGCGCGCCTGCATGCCGGGCTGCCGGCGCATGTGCTGCTGGTGATCGATGCGGCGTATGGCGAATACGTCACCGCCAAGGACTATGACTCGGGCCTAGAGCTGGCGGCGAAGTATCCCAATGTGGTGATGACCCGCACCTTTTCGAAACTGTATGGACTGGCGGGCCTGCGCATCGGCTGGATGTATGCCTCGGCGGAAATTTGCGATGTGATCAACCGCATCCGTGGACCGTTCAACACTGCCCTGATCCAGCAACTGGCCGGCGCGGCGGGGATCCGCGACCGCGACCATTTCTGGAAAGCGGTAGAGCACAACAACAAGTGGCTGGCCTGGGTCACCGAAGAAATCCGCAAGACTGGTCTTCGGGTCGATGACAGCTGCGCCCATTTCGTGCTGATCCATTTCTCGGTCGACGGCGACAAGACCGCCGCCAAGGCCGATGCTTTTCTGATGCAGGGCGGTATCATCCTGCGCAGCGTGGCGCGCCCGTGGGCGCCTACAAAAGTATTGCCCAGGCCATCGCGCCGCATCTGGCGCAGGGCGCCATCCTGTCGGATGTCGGTTCGGTCAAGGGCGCCGTGATCCGTGATGTCGGGCCGTTCGTGCCGGCCGGCGTGCATTTTATTCCCGCGCACCCCATCGCCGGCACCGAATATTCCGGGCCCGAGGCCGGTTTCGCCAGCCTGTTCGACGAGCGCTGGGCCATCCTGACGCCGGTGCCCGGTAGCGACGGCATGGCGGTCGACAAGCTCAAGACCTTCTGGAAAGGCCTGGGCAGCCAGGTCGATGTGATGGACAGCGGCCATCACGACCTAGTGCTGGCCATCACCTCCCATTTGCCGCACCTGATTGCCTACAACATCGTCGGTACGGCGCATGATCTGGAAAAGGTCACCGAAGGGGAAGTGATCAAATACTCCGCATCGGGCTTTCGCGACTTCACCCGCATCGCTGCTTCCGATCCCACCATGTGGCGTGACGTGTTTCTGAACAATCGCGAAGCGGTGCTGGAAGTGCTGGGCCGTTTCAACGACGATCTGAAAATTCTTCAGGATGCGGTAGCGCAGGGCAATGGCGATCTGTTGTTCGACACCTTCACCCGCACCCGCGCCATCCGCCGCGCCATTGTCGATCTCGGCCAGGATACGGCCGCGCCGAACTTCGGCCGCAAGTCCTAGTAGATCGGGCTGAGCAGCGCCGCGGGATCGAGCCCCGGCGCAATCACTTTCGAGAGCGTCGCCTTGCCGTTCCGGCCGCGCCATGCGTTCGCCGCATCAGGCCAGGATTGTTCGCCCTTGAGTAGGCCCGCAAACGCATCGCCCTCGCTCAATGCAACGTACACCTGTATCTGCTTGATGTCGTTCGCGGCATCGGCTTCCAGCACCAGGTTCACGTCATGGCCGTTGCGACGCATATGAAGCTGGAAGCGGCCGACCTTCGTTTCCTTGGCCGCCAGGTTGGCGATGTCCAGGTCGGCCCGCACCAAGGCATGGTCCCGCATCACGCTGCTGGCGCGAAGGGATCCGGGCAGGAAATCGATTACATGCGGCGCGCCATCTGCGCCCGTCCAGGACACATGCTGCTGCCCCGCCGCTTCATAGACCGCCTTGCTGCGATTGTAGGTGAGGGTATGGGCCGCGAATTTTTCGGCGCTCCAGACAAAGGGGTCATGGGCACCCGAGCCTTTCACCGTCAGGCCAGTGAAGTCGGCATCCAGGCGAAAGGGAAAGCCGCCCACCCCTGCCGTCTTCCAGTCCAGGCTGATGCCGGGAATCGCTTCCTTGCCTTTCAGCGCCGCGAGCTTCTTCTCGAAGGCGTCGGCCGCCACCCACCAATAAGCCATCACCGCGCAGGCGATCAGCAGGAAGGTGGTGATGGGGGCATAGAGCCAGAAGCGGCTGGAGTAATTCATGCGCCGCAAACTAGCTGCATTTTGAATAGCCGCAAGACAAACAGGAGTCGCAGACCTCCAGCTTGACGAAGCTGGCATCGCCGCAGCGCGGGCAGAAGCGCGCGCGCGCGCCTTCGGCGGGGATATTGTGGGCGTCCGGCAGGTCCGACAGGCCATGAAGGCGCTGGCCCATGAAGCCGATTTCCATCATGTGGCGCTCGATCACCTCGCCGATGGCCGCCAGCAGGGACGGCACATAGCGGCCATTTATCCATTGGCCGCCGCGCCGGAATACCGCCGAGATCATGCGGGTCAGGGCCAGCGCCCAGGCATAGGCTTCCATGTTCTTGGAATTGATGAACACCTCGAAGGGCCGGCGGCGCCCGTCTTTCTCGATGTCGTTGATGGTGATGTAGAAGGCGTGATCGCTGTCCAGCCAT
This sequence comes from Alphaproteobacteria bacterium, assembly GCA_026400305.1. Classification (GTDB taxonomy): domain Bacteria; phylum Pseudomonadota; class Alphaproteobacteria; order Micropepsales; family Micropepsaceae; genus Rhizomicrobium. The sequence goes on from JAPLPI010000293.1 coordinate 6,669, forward strand.
TTGATCTTGTAGGTGCGGCCCAGCAGCGCGTCGGGTCGGTCCAGCGGCTGGGTCATATAGACGATGCCGCCACTGGCGGCGCGCGGCGGCGGGGGGCAGCGGCAATTCCGGTTCCTGCGAGTTGGCCGCGCTTTGCGCAGCAGGCGGGGGTTCTTCCACCGACAGCACCGAACCGGTCACATCATTGGGGCGATAAGTGGTGCAGCCCTTGCAGCCCAGGTCATAGGCTTCCAGATAGACATGCGCGAAATCCTCGAAGGAGATCGAGGTCGGCACATTGATGGTCTTGGAAATGGCGCTGTCGATAAAAGGCTGGGCCGCGGCCTGCACCGCCAGGTGATCGGACGGCGACAAGGTCTGGGCGGTGACGAAATAGTCCGGCAGCGGCGTGGCGGTGCCGAACATCTTCTGGAACAGGCGCAAAGCATAATCGCTGACCTGCACCTCGCGCCTGGAGCCATCGGGCTGCAACACCTTGCGGGTGTAGTTGAAGGCAAACACCGGCTCGATGCCGCTGGAGACATTGTCGGCGAACAGCGAAATGATGCCAGTGGGCGCAATCGAGGTCAGCAGCGCATTGCGGATGCCATGCGCGGCGATCCCGTCATAGATTTCCGGCGGCAGCGCCTGGATATGCGGCCGCGACAGATAGGGATTCATGTCGTACAGCGGGAAGGGGCCTTTTCCCCTGGCCAATTCCACGCTGGCGCGATAGGCGGCATGACTGACCGCGGCCAGCCAGAAGCGGGTCAATTCCAGACTTTGCGGCGAGCCATAGCGCGTCTTGCACAGGATCAGCGGATCGGCCAGGCCCGTCACACCCAGCCCGATGCGCCGTTTGGCGCGGGCCTCTTGGGCTTGGGCATCTAGCGGAAAGCGCGACACGTCGATGGCATTGTCCATCATACGCACAGCGCTGCCCACCAGCCGTTCCAGTTCGGCCATGTCCAGCGCGGCACCGTCGGTGAAGGGCTGGCGCACCAGCTTGGCCAGGTTGATGGAGCCCAGCAAGCAGGCGCCATAGGGCGGCAAGGGCTTCTCGCCGCAGGAATTGGTGGCAGCAATGGTTTCGCAATAGTCGGGATTGTTCTGCTGGTTGATGCGGTCGATGAAGACCACGCCAGGTTCGGCATGGTCATAGGTGGCGCGCATGATGATGTCCCACAGCGCGCGCGCTTTCACCGTTCGATAGACGCGGCCGTCAAATTGCAGCCTCCAGTCATCGCCATTCTTCACCGCCGTCATGAAGGCGTCGCTCACCAGCACCGACAGGTTGAAGTTGGACAGCCGCCCCTGGGTGCGCTTGGCGGTGATGAAATCCTCGATGTCGGGATGGTCCACCCGCAAGGTCGCCATCATGGCGCCGCGGCGCGAGCCCGCGCTCATGATGGTGCGGCACATCGAATCCCACACATCCATGAAGGAGGCGGGACCTGAGGCATCCGCGTCCACGCCATGGACCAGCGCGCCCTTGGGCCGCAGGCTGGAAAAATCATAACCAATGCCGCCGCCCTGCTGCAGGCTCAGCGCCGCTTCCCGCAGGGCGGAGAATATTCCGTCCATCGAATCCTCGATGGTCCCCATCACAAAACAGTTGAACAAGGTGACGCTGCGCCCGGTGCCGGCACCGGCCAGGATACGGCCCGCCGGCAGGAACTTGTGCCCCGCCAGGGCATGGGCGAATTCCTGGGCGCGGGACACGCGCTGGTCCGGCGCTTCAGCCTGCGCCAAGGCCATCGCCACGCGTGTCCAGCTGTCAGCCACGTCGCGGTCCACGGGCGTGCCGTCCGGCCCCTTCAGCCGGTATTTCATGTCCCAGATCTGGTGGGAAATATCGCTCATCGATGGGTAACAACCATATCGGGCACCGGGTTCGCCACCCTAGCTTGCCGGTCTGCCTAATACGGGGTTGTCAGCCGCCCGCTCCGGCCATCTATGGTACTGATTTAGCGTGATATTTCTGATATCCCCGGTCAATCTGCAGCCTGTAGAGAAAGCGGATGCGCTGCCACAGGCCGGCCCCGAAACGGGCCGCATGCAGCAGCGGATAAAGCTCGGCCAGCCTCTGTTTCACGACGCTTGCATCGGCGCCGGCCGGCACATGATCGTTCAAGGTGATGAAGGGCGAAGCCGTCGACAGGAAGATAGGAATGCCGCGCGCCATCGCCTGCGCCACATAGCGGAGGAAGGCCGGACGCAAGGCCGCTTCTTCGCCGGTCAACACCACCATGTGCATGCTATAGGGCGCGTTCTGCATGTGGCGGGCATTTCGGACGGCGCACGGCGCATCGTAAGGATGCCACTCAGGTCAGGTCGCCAGCTATTGTCCATGTCCTCGAACAATCGCCAGCCACAGAGAAATTCGCGGCACACGCCTGGACGGGTTTCATAGATACCGCAACCTTTGCCGCTCAGATGCGGACAAGGCACGCGCGCCTTCTTCTTCAGCTCCAGCGCCACGATCTTGAGGCCGATGCAACAGGCGGTGCAGGGACCGCAAGCGCGTTTTGTCAGCGCGGTCATGGCAGCAATCGGGTGGTGGCGGTTTCGATCCGCTCTTCCAGTTGGCGCATGAATTCAACGCGCTTCAGGCCAGGCCGAATGGGCGGCTGGAATTCCAGCACGATGGTGCCCGGCTTTTTCCGGAAGCCGGTCCAATAGACGCCGGAATTCAGCGCCACCGGTACACACGGCACATCCAGCATGGTGTAAAGCCCCGCCACGCCGGGCTTGTAGTCCGGCGCCGCGCCCGGTTTTTTGCGCGTGCCTTCGGGAAAGATCAGGATGGGTCGGCCTTCACCAAGCATGGCGCGCGCATTGGCCGCCATCTTGCGCAACGCGCTGGCGCCCGCCGCGCGGTCAATTGGGATCGCGGCGGCCTTCCACAAGAACCAGCCATAGAAGGGAATGCGCAGTAGCTCGCGTTTCAGCACAATGGCCGGCGAATCCAGCGCCAGATATAGCGCCAGCGTATCCCACAAGCTCATATGCTTGGCGGCAACCAGCACCGGGCCTTTGGGACGCGCTCCGCGGATTTCCCAATCGATGCTGGCAAAGACTTTCAAGCCAAAAAACGTGGCGCGCGACCAGACTCGAGCCAGCCAAATGGTGGCGCCACGCGGTAATACCAGCACTGGCAGGAAGATCAGCGACAGGACGGTGGTAACGACAAGAAACCACGCCAGGAACAGCGCGGAGCGGACCAATGTCATTTCGTCAGCCGGGTGGTCACAAGGCTGGCGAGATATTTGACATATTCGCGGTGCAACAGCTGGGCGGTCTTGGGACGCCGCCACCAGCCGTCCAGCGCGACGCGGTTCTGTTCCACCGGATAGGCGATCAGTGTGACGTCCGGCAACAGGGCGGAAAATTCCTTCATCGTGCGCGGCATGTGGTAACGGCCGGTGACAATCACTAGGCTGTTGAAGTGATGTTCGTGCATCCAGTCGGCGGCTTCCTGCGCATTTCCATGGGTGTCCTCGGCGGCATAGCCGATATCGGCGCAGCAGGCGAAGCGCGGGCCGCCTTCTGACATCTTGCCCACCGTCTCCTTAGTGGTTTCCGCCGCCACGCCGCTGACCAAGAGCCGCTGACCCACGCCGCGTTCTAGCAGCGCCACGGCGGTATCCAGCCGTTCATTGCCGCCGGTCAGGGCGACGATGCCATCGGCCTTTGGCAGAGCCGCCGGCGAGACAGGCAGGTTGGACACAAAGAGCACGAAGCTCAGTACATAGCCCAGCAGCGTCAGGAAAATCACGGCCAGGAAAACGCGCAAATCGCAGCTCCAATCGCGAAGCAGAACAATAGCAAACAGCTTTCGCTGCGCTCAATAGATGGCTTTTACCACCAGAAGCACCGAAATACGCGCCGTGGCCCAGGCGATCAGCCCCGCGACGGCGGGCACCGCCAAAAGCCAGGGGATCTCGATCCATTTCAGCGACAAGGGCGGCAGAAATGGCACGGCCTCAATTCCGAAAATCTCCAGCCCGCCGGCGCCCAGAAAGAACAGCGCTGCGAACAAGGTGCCCAAAGCGGCGGCAAATAGCGCCGACACGAAATAATGCCATTCTACGGCGCGGGCGATGAAGGCGGGCAGCGCGCCCATCTGGTGCAGCAACGCCACCATCTCATGATGAGCATCCAGCCCGGCGCGGGTGGCAAAGGATACCGCCGCCGCCGTGGCGCCTGCGATCAACAGCAGGATGCCATAGGCGGAAAAGCGCACCGCGTCTGCCAGGCCACGCAAGCGCGTGATCCAGCGGCGATGATCGTCCACGGATGCGTGCGGCGCGCCTTGTTTCAGCTTGGCCGCCAGCGCCGTCACATCCAGTTCCTCGCCCGGCGTGATGGTGGCATCGATCAGCTTGGGCAGGGGAATGCCCGATACCACGCCATCTTTGCCGATCCAGGGTTCCACCAGGGCGTTAATCTCCGCGTCCGACAGTGCCCTAGCATGGGCGATGCCCGTTGTCGCGTCCAGCACCGCCAGCGCCGCCTTGGCTTCCGCTTCCAGCCCGGCGCGCACATCGCCCTTTTCCAGCGGCATTACTTGTACCGTGATGCGGTCCGACAGTCCCGATTGCCAGTCATGGGCCGCACGCGTTGCCACCAAGGATGAGCCCAGCGCCAGCGCTGCTAAAAAGGCCATCACTGCGATCACGAAATCCAGCGGGGCGGCGCCCTTGTCGCGCGGCAAGATGTAGGTGGCGCGGTCACTCATAAGAGGGCGCTCATGCGTTGGCTCTCAGTTCCACCAGCCGGCCTTCGACCAGCCGCATCTCGCGCGCTCTTGTCGCCTCGATCAGAGCGCGGTCATGGGTGGCAATTAACACGGTGGTGCCCAGCCGGTTGAGTTCGGCGATGAGCCGGATCAGACGCGCGCCCATTTCCGGATCCACGTTGCCGGTGGGTTCGTCGGCGATCAGAAGATCGGGGCGCGCCA
>JAPLPI010000078.1 GCA_026400305.1 Alphaproteobacteria bacterium
CGGCTCGGCGAAGCCCTGGTGGAGACCGGTGAAAATACACGTGGAGGAGCGCTGATCCGGCAGGGATGGGTCGAAGGAAGCTTTGATCTGGCCGTCGAACTGGCCATCGTGCAAAAGGATGGCACGCTGCTGACGGCGGAAAGCGACCGCGCCCGGGTGGACAACCTGCTCTGGCGCAGCGAGGTCACCGCCGGCAGACGCACGGCTTCCCGGATGGAGGGGCAAGCCGCCGATATCGTCAATGCCCGCATCGCGCTGATGGGTACGGGCCTGCCCAAGGCGCAGGCGGCACTGGACAAGGTTGCTGACAGCTCGGACCCAAGCTTGTTGTTCGATTGGGCGCATGCCTTGCGCATGGCCGGCCATGACAAGGAAGCCCATGCCATCCTGCTGCGTGTGCCCGCAGCACCCATGGTGCGTGAACATGCCGAGCGCTGGCGGGCCGAGTTGAACCTGCATGCCCGCGACGCCCTGTCGGGCGGCGATCCGCACGAGGCGCTGGCGCTGGTGCAGCATGCCGGCTTCACGTCGGGCGATCAGTTCGCCGAGCAGCAGTTCCTGGCGGGCTTCATCGCCCTGCGCTTCCTGAAAGACCCAGGCAGTGCCCTTACCCATTTCCAAAAGCTGGATGCCGGCGTCGCCCGCCCCATCAGCAAGTCACGGGCACAATATTGGATCGGCCGCGCTTACGAGGCGCAGGGCGACACCGCAAGCGCGCTGGCGCACTACAAACAGGCCGCGGTCTATCCGGAGAGCTTCTATGGCCAGATTGCCCTGGCCCATACCGATCCCACCCCCACCCTGCATCTGACCGATACCATCGTGGAAGCAGCGGCGGCCTCGGAACTGGAAACCGACCCCCTGATGCCGCAGATCAAGGTGCTGGCGGATCTGGGCCAGGCTGCGTCCCTGCGCGCCTTCATCGACCGTGACGTGGAAGTCTATTCCTCGCCCCGGCATCTCAAACGCCTGATGCTGCTCCTGGCCGAGTGGGGGTATCCGGAGATCGCGGTGCGGCTGTCCAAGACCGCCAGCTATGCCGGCGCGCCCATGCCCGCCTTTACCCATCCGCTGATCCCCCTGCCTTCCTACCCGGGCCCGGGCACCGCGCCCGATCCGGCGCTGGTACTGGGACTGATCCGCCAGGAAACCGAATTCGACGCCTATGCCGTCTCCGGCGCGGGCGCGCGGGGCCTGATGCAGATGATGCCGGCCAGCGCCAAACTCGCTGCCAAGCAGGCCAGCCTGCCCTACCGGCCCGAGGCGCTACTCAGTGACACCACCTACAACATACAGCTGGGCATGACGGAGTATAGGGGCCACATGGACCGTTATGGCGGCTCGCTGGTTCTGGCCGCGGCGTCCTACAATGCAGGGCCTAGCAATGTGAAGAAATGGCTGGCCGCGAATGGCGATCCGCGCAGCGGTGATCCCTTGGACTGGATCGAGCAGATCCCGTTCAGCGAGACGCGCAACTATGTACAGCGTGTGCTGGAGAATACCGAGGTCTACCGAGCGCGGCTGGCGGGCAAGGATGTACCGCTCAGGATACTGCCCGATCTGTATGCGCCCAACCCGCCCTCGATGCCGACGCTGGCGAAGTAAAAATCAATTCTTGAAGATATTCAGCCACTCGCGGGCCATTTTCTGGGCCTCCGCGATCTTGGCCGGTGCTCATTTCGGTGGCCAGCTGGTGGCGCCAGTTTTTGGCCGCCTCCACGCCGCGCACCGCGGCCAGATTGAACCACTTATGGGCCACGACCATGTCCACGCCCACGCCCTGGCCGGTCGAATAGGCCAGGCCGAGATTGTAGAGCGCATCGGCGCGCCCCTCCTTGGCATCGCGCTCATATTGCGCCAGTGAATCCACATCGATGCACACCACGACACATCCCTCTCGTCCAGCGCGAGCAGACAGAAAGCCTTCCGGGCGAGGGTGATGGTGACGCCGAAGAAACTAAGACGCGGTAAACAGCGGTTAGCCTTAATTGCTAAGACCCATTAGGCGTGGTGAACAACATCCTAACAATCAGCGCGCGCGCTGCCCGAACAGCACCTTGCGGTCGGCATCGGTGATGGGCTTGCGCAAATATGCTGCCACCGCCTTGCCGCGCTGGACCGGATTGCGCGCGCCTACGAGGTCCTTCCAGGCCGCGACATGGGGAAATTGTGTGAGGTCGGTGTATTTTGACGCCGACAGCACCCAGCTCCAGCAGGCCATGTCTGCGATGGAATAGGCGCCGGCCAGGAATTTGCGCGTGGCGAGCCGCTTGTTCATCACCCAGATCAGGCGATGGACCTCATCTGTGTAGCGCTTCTTAGGGTACGGCAGGTCTTCGGCCGCGTAGTTGCGGAAATGGTTCGCCTGCCCGGCCATGGGACCCAGCCCCCCCACCTGCCAGAACAGCCATTCATCGACCTGGACCCGGGCGCGCTCGTCCTTCGGATAGAAGCGGCCATATTTTCGGCCCAAATATTGGAGGATTGCCCCGGATTCGAAGACCGAGATGGGCCTGCCGCCCGGTCCTTGGGGGTCGATGATGGCCGGGATGCGGTTGTTGGGCGAGATCTTTAGGAAATCAGAATCGAACTGCTCGCCTTTGTTGATATCGACGGGGTGGGCCTCATACGGCACCCCCAGCTCTTCCAGCATGATGCTGATCTTGTGGCCGTTCGGCGTGGCCCAAGTATAGAGCGCGATGGGCTTGGGGGCTTTCGCGGCCCGCTTGGCCTTTTTCACAGGCTTCTTGGTGGGTTTTTTCGCCATGGGTCCCTCGCAATGCTGCAAAGCAGATGGGGGATAAATCGGCGAACGGCAAGAGCCTAAAAGCAGCTTGGCCGCGGCGCCCTTTCGGGACCGCGGCCTTCGCTTTAAGCTTCGAGGTCACCTGAGTGAATGATCAGGGAACCCGAAGAAGATCTAATTGACCGAGGTCAATTACTTCTTCTTCTTGGCGGCCTTCTTCTTCACAACCTTCTTCTTGGTGGCCTTCTTGGCCTTTTTCTTCGCAGCCATGTTCAACTCCTCTATCGTTTGTTCGGGTCTGAACGACAACGTCGCCCCCCAAAACGTCATCAATATGAATTACTTGCATTTTGAAATGCAACAGGGGCGGGGCTTTGGGAAAAGCGATAAAATCGCAAAATGCAAGAAACCACCATTTCAAAAGGCTTAAAATGATACTCTGCATACGGAATAAAAAAAGCGAAATTTGCGGAGCGGGTCCGCAAATTTCGCATTTTGTGCGAATCACCCCTCGTCGGGCAGATTGAGTCGGGTCTTGAGGGCGGCATTCACCGCCGCCGGATTCGCCTTGCCACCCGTCTGCTTCATCACCTGACCGACGAACCAGGCGGACAGCTTGGGCTTGGCCTTCACCTCTTCCACCTTGTCGGGGTTGGCGGCGATCACCGCCTCGATGGCCGCATCGATGGCGCCGGTGTCGGTCACCTGCTTCATGCCGCGCGCCTCAACCACCTGCCGCGGGTCGCCGCCTTCGGTCCAAACGACGTCGAGCAGGTCCTTGGCGATCTTGCCGGAGATGGTCTGATCGAAAATCATCTGGATGATCGCGTTATTCGCGGCCGCACTCACCGGCACATCGGTAATTGACAACCCGTCACGGTTGAGACGGCCCACGATTTCATTGTTCAGCCAGTTTGCAGCCGCCTTTGCGTCCACGCCCTTGGCCAATTCCTCGTAATAGTCCGCCAGCTCGCGTTCCCCGACCAGCACTGAGGCGTCGTAAGGCGACAAACCGCTCTGCATGAAGCGCGCTTTCTTCTCGTCGGGCAGTTCGGGAAGGGTTTTGGCGATCGCATCGACCCAGGACTGCTCGAATTCCAGCGGCAACAAGTCTGGATCAGGGAAATAACGATAGTCATGCGCCTCTTCCTTGGAGCGCATGGAGCGGGTCTCGCCCAGCTTGCTGTCATACAGTCTGGTTTCCTGGGCGATGGTACCGCCGCCCTCGATCACTTCGATTTGGCGGCGGGCTTCATACTCCACCGCCTGGGCGATGAAGCGCATGGAATTGACGTTCTTGATCTCGCAGCGGGTACCCAGAGACTTGAAGCTGCCGGTCTTGCGGAACTCGTCATAGCCGCCCACCCGGCATACAGAGACATTGACGTCGGCACGCATGGAGCCCTCGTCCATGTTGCCGTCGCACGTGCCCAGGTACCGCACGATGGCGCGCAGCTTCTTCAGGAAGGCCGCGGCCTCCTCACTGGTGCGCATGTGCGGCTTGCTGACGATTTCCATCAGGGCGATGCCGGACCGGTTCAGATCAACAAAGCTGTGATCGGGATGCTGGTCGTGCAGGCTCTTGCCGGCATCCTGTTCCAGATGCAGCCGCTCGATGCCGACCTTGATGGATTCGCCATCTTTCAGGTCGATCAGCACCTCGCCCTCGCCCACGATGGGGTCCTTGTACTGGCTGATCTGATAGCCCTGGGGCAGGTCAGGATAGAAGTAGTTCTTGCGGTCGAACAGCGATCGCAGGTTGATCTTGGCCTTCAGGCCGAGACCGGTGCGGACCGCCTGTTCAACGCATTTTTCGTTGATGACGGGCAGCATGCCGGGGAAACCGGCATCGATGAACGACACATTGTTGTTGGGCTCGGCCCCGAAGGTGGTCGAGGCCCCCGAAAATAGCTTGGACTGGGACAGGACCTGGGCATGGACCTCCATGCCGATCACGATCTCCCACTCGCCAGTTTCACCCTTAAGCAGCTTGTTCTTTATAGGGGCGTTCATACGGACCACCATTTGGCCGGGGAATGCTTGAAATCAGCGGCAGTTTCGACCGCCAGAGCCACGCGCAGCAAGGTCGCTTCGTCAAAAGCCTGGCCGATGAGCTGAAGACCCAGCGGCAGACCGTTTTCGGAGAGACCCGCCGGCACCGAGATGCCCGGCAGCCCCACCAGGTTCACCGTCACGGTGAAGACGTCCTGCAGATACATCTCCAGCGGGTCGCTGGTCTTGGCGCCGACGCCAAACGCCGGACCCGGGGTGGTAGGGGTCAGCAGCACATCGCACTTCTCAAAGGCCTGTTCGAAGTCGCGCTTGATCAGGGTGCGCAGCTTCTGGGCACGGGAGTAATAAGCGTCGTAATAGCCCGCCGATAGAACATAGGTGCCGATCAGAATGCGACGCTGCACTTCGGCGCCGAAACCCTGGCCGCGGCTTTTCTCATACAGGTCGGTGATGTCGCGCACTCCTTCGGCGCGATAGCCGAACTTGACGCCGTCATAGCGCGCCAGGTTGGACGAAGCTTCCGCCGGGGCCACGATATAATAGGTGGGCAGCGCATACTTGGTGTGAGGCAGCGAGACTTCGACGATCTCCGCGCCCTGGGCCTTCAGCCAGTCGGCACCCTTGGTCCACAGCGCGTTGATCTCGGCCGGAACGCCATCGATGCGGTATTCCTTCGGAATGCCGACGCGCAGGCCCTTGATCCCGCCTTCCAGCAGTTTTTCGTAATCTGGAACTTCGATGTCGACGCTGGTGGAGTCCTTGGCGTCCACCGACGCCATGGTCTTCAGCATGATGGCGGCGTCCTTGACGGTCTTGGTCATCGGACCGGCTTGGTCCAAGGATGACGCAAACGCAACCACGCCGAAGCGCGAGCAGCGGCCATAGGTGGGCTTGAGGCCGACGCGGCCGGTGACGGCGGCGGGCTGGCGGATGGAGCCGCCGGTATCGGTGCCGGTGGCGGCCAGGCACAGGTCTGCAGCCACGGCGGCGGATGATCCGCCCGACGATCCGCCCGGCACCAGGTTCACGTTGGAGTTCTTCGCCCGCCATGGATTGATGACATTGCCGAAAGCCGACGTCTCGTTGGACGAGCCCATGGCGAATTCGTCCAGGTTGGTCTTGCCCAGCATCACCGCGCCGGCGTCCCACAGGTTCTGGGTGACCGTCGACTCATAAGACGGCACGAAATTTCCCAGGATCTTACTGGCGGCGGTGGTGCGGACGCCCTTGGTGCAGAACAGATCCTTGATCGCCAGCGGTAGGCCTTCCAGCGCGCCGATCTGGCCGGCAGCAATCCGCTTGTCGGCGGCATCGGCCATCGTCAGCGCCTGCTCGCCCGCCTCTGTGATGAAGGCATTCAGCGGCCGCGCCTTTTCGATCGCCGACACAAAGGCGCCCGTCAGTTCGCGGGAGGAAAATTTTTTGGCCCGGATGGCGTCGCGCGCCTCGGCCAGGGTCATGGAAATCAGGTCAGACATTATTCCACCACCTTCGGCACCACGAAGAAGTGATCCTCGCCGCCCGGCGCATTGATCATCAGCGCGTCGGCTTGGTTGCCGTCGGTGACCTGGTCTTTACGCCACTTCAGTTTCTGCGCCACCACCGATGTCATGGCGGGCACGCCTTCGACATTGACCTCGCCCAGCATCTCGACCCACTGGAAGATGCCGTTCAACTCGCTGGCCATAGGTTCCAGCCGGGATTCCGGCACGGCCAGGCGGGCCAGTTTTGCGATGCGGCGCACGGTGTCCTTGTCGACGGACATGGGGTTCCTGCTGTGTTAGGTAGAGGGCCGTTGCTAGCAACCGGGGGGTCCGGAGGCAAGTATAAGGGGAACTTGGTGGCGGTTATCGCGCTGGAAGAGCTGAAACTGGCGCCCAGACTGCGGCTCCTTGGGCTTGATCTTGGGGAAAAAACCATCGGTCTTGCCCTGTCGGACACCAGCCTGTCCATCGCCACCCCCATGCAGACCCTCAAAAGGGGCAAATTCGGCGCCGATGCGGCCCGGCTGAACGTTATAATAAGTGAGCAGGGGGTCGCCGGGATGGTGGTCGGCCTGCCCCTGAACATGGACGGTTCTGACGGCCCCAGCGCCCAGTCGGCCCGGGCCTTCGGCCGCAACTGGGCAGCCCATTCCCCCCTGCCTTTGGTATTCCAGGACGAACGGCTTTCCACCAGCGCAGTGACCCGCACCCTGCTGGACGCTGACGCCTCGCGCCGCCGCCGCGACGAGGTCGTGGACAAAATGGCCGCCGCTTACATTTTGCAGGGCGCGCTGGATAGGCTGCGGAACCTGCGATGACAAACGATTCCGCGCCCGCGCGATTTTTATGGCTGCTTCGCCCGCCGGTGCAGATCGACCGGCGCACCGAGCGCATTTTCCTGCTGATCGGGTCGGCGGTTTTTTTCGCCGGCTACGACATGAACATCTTCTTCCTGGCCGCGCCGCAGATACAGGCCAGCTTTCATATTCCGGAAAACCAGATCGCGCTGACCACCGCCTATTTCCGGCTGGCCGCCGTCTTCGCCATGCTGATCGCGGCCAGCGCCGACCTGGTGGGGCGGCGGCGACTGCTGCTAGTCACCATCTTCGGCCAGGCCGTGTTCACCCT
>JAPLPI010000199.1 GCA_026400305.1 Alphaproteobacteria bacterium
CCGGATGGTACCGCTGATGCCGACCTTGCATCCCGCCTATCTGCTGCGCCAGCCGGCGCACAAGAAGCTGGCCTGGCGTGACCTGCAAGCGGTGCGGGACAAAATGCAGACGCTCGGGTTGCCCGTCACGGCGGCGCGGTCTAACTAGAGTCCCCTGCTTCGAAGGCTTTGGACCATTCGCATATCCGTTCTACTGACCTGCCTGCTGCTGGCCGCCCCGCCTGCCTTCATGCCGGCTTGGGCGCAGCCCGCCGTGCCGCTGACGCCGCCCGCACCAGTTTCCGCACCCGCCACGCCCGTTATTCTCAGCCTCGATGACGTGGCACTTTATAAAGAGATCATGGCGGCGGAACGCGACGGCAAGACCACGCGTGCCAAGAGCCTGATCGCCAAGCTCAGCGATACGTCGCTGGTGGGTTATGCGCAGGCACAGGGCTTTCTCTCCGCCTCGCCCAGGAACGTCACCGCCGAACCTTTGGTCGAATGGCTGACCCAGTATCGTGACCTGCCGGTGGCCGAGCGCATCTACCGCCTGGCAGTGGCGCATTCGACCAGGAAAGTGCGCAAGCATCGCAAGACCATCATCGTGGCGGTGGTAACCAACATTCCGGTGCCAACCGGCGTGGGCCGCCGCACTGGCGGCTATGAAGACCAGGAACTGCCCGAGCCGGTGCCTGCCGCTGACGCCACGCGCGCCGTGATGCCCGGCATCCTGGCCGCCATCAAGGCGGGCAATCCCGACCAGGCGCTGAGCCTGATGCAATCAGTGCTGGCTGGCGCGACGCCTTCCGATGCGGCCGTGATGGCGCATCGCATCGCCGCCTCCTATCGCGCCGAAGGCCGCGACGCCGACACTTACAAGCTGGCGACCTCCGTTCCGATCGGCGGCATGCCGCAGCTGCAATGGGATGCCGGCTTTGCCGCTTACCGGTTGGGCGACTGGAAAAATGCCGAAGCCTATCTGGAAGAGCTGGCGGAAAATCGCGACGCCCAGCCCAGCCTGCGCGCGCAAGCCGCCTTTTGGGCGGCGCGCGCCCACATTCAATCGGGCGATCCGTTGAAAGTCGTCACCCTGCTCAACTTCGCCGCCGGCAAGCAGCCCAGCTTCTATGGCCTGATCGCCGAGCGGATGCTGGGCATCGACACCCAGACCGGCTTTGCCGACGCCATCCTGAACGAAAAAGATTTTCGCGACCTGATGGCGGTGCCCGCCGCGCGCCGCGCCGTGGCGCTGTACCAGATCGGCGAGACGGAATTTGTCGGCCCCGAACTGAACCGCGCCTTCGTGAACAACAATGAGCGGCTGGACCCGGGCATGGCGGCGCTAGCGCGCGCCATCGGCGTGCCCAATGTCGAGTTGCGCGCCAGCGAGGCCAGCGCGGCGCACGGCATCATGCTGACCGGCCTGTTCCCGGTGCCGCCATACAAGCCCGATGGCGGCTATCGTATCGACTCATCGCTGGTACTGGCCTTTGCCCGCATCGAAAGCCGCTTCCAGACCCAGGCCACCTCGCCGGTCGGCGCGCGCGGACTGATGCAGGTGATGCCCGCCACCGCCGCCAAGCTGGGCGTCACCGATCCCGACACGCTGTATGATCCGGGCACCGCCCTGTCGGTGGGCCAGCGCTACATCGAACAGCTGCTGGGCCGCCTGGATGGCAACCTGCTGGAATTGGGTGGCGCCTATAACGCCGGACCGATGGCGGTGGACCGCTGGCGCACCACCAAGGCGGGCGGCAACGATCCCTTGCTGTTCGTGGAAAGCATTCCGGTGGCCGAGACGCGCTCTTACGTGAAACGGCTGATGGCCTATCACTGGCTGTATCGCCGCCGCTTCGGCCAGGATGCGATGAGCCTGCAGGAAACTGCCGCCGGCGCGTGGCCGACCTACCGGCCGGCGCAAGGCACAACCGCCGCCACGGCGACCGGCCTTCGCACCAGTTCCCAATAAGCGTAGGCGCGAGCCGAAGCGCCCAATAAAAAAGTTTAGAGCAGCGATACCAGCCGCGACGGCACGCGCAGCACGTGCAGCAGCGTCAGCGTGAAGCCGCGCAAGGCGCTCTTGGGCGCGCGCGGCACATTCACCGCGCGGGAACGCAGCACGATCAGCCGGCGGCGCCCGATGCGGCGGGCAATGTCGGCATCTTCCATGTCCGCCAGGGCGCGATAGCCGCCGATCTTCCACCATCTGGATGCCGCGGCCCTTCTTGGCATGAACGATATGGGCGCCGGCGGCATCGGCGATCTCCAGTGTGGCATCGCTGGAACCGGCATCGCTGACAATCACTTCGCGCACCACGCCGCGCACCGCCGCCCCGATCAGGCTGTCGAAACAGCGCGGCAGCAGGCGTTCGGAATTGGACGTGGGAATAACGATTGAAATCATTCAGTCATAATGGCGCAATTGCTGCGCTGCGCCAAAAGAAAATGCGCCGCAGGCCAGGAGTGGTTAAAGTCGTACCCGGAACTATGAAGGTCTTTTAATCTGCCTACTTCACAGGCACCGCATAGGCCTTGAAGTTGCCCGGGTCCTTGTCCTTCAGGGCCAGATCGCGCTGATAATTCAGCTTGGCTTCCAGCACATAGGCAGTCCCGCCCACCACCGTCACGGCCGTCGGCAGCATATAGCCGCCCTTCACCACCGTGATGTTGGCACTATTACCCGACACCGTCACTTCATCCAGGCGGCCATTGCCGTCCTTGCCGCGGCCTTCAACCATCAGGATCTTGCCGGACGACGACAGGCGCATACCGTCAGGCTGGTAGATGTCCGTCGAGGTCGCCAGGTTCACACCCTTGCCCGCCGAGCCATCGGCGTTCATGGGAATGCGGATCAGGTGATTGCCATTATAGGTGTTGGTGTAGAGCGCATCGCCCTGCCACACCAACCCGTCCAGCGAGGAGTCCGACTTGTCGTTGGTGTACCACACGGTCAGCGCGTCGCTGCCGGCGGCCAGCTTCAGCACGCGGCCGCCCTTGGTGTCGGTGAGATAGGCGTCGCCGCCCTTCATCGCGATGTCGTTGCAGAAGCCGCCGCCGGGAAGCTCATGAGTCTTCAGCAGCGCGGCGGTCTTGAGCGAGAAAGTCTTCAGGTAGGCATGATCGCCATTGTTGTCGCAGACATAGAGCGTGCCCTTGTCCGCCAGCACGCCCAGCACTTTGCCGAAGTTGCCGACCTCCTTGCTGATCCAGGTCTTGGCCGAACGTTCGCCCGGCAAGGCGCGATAGACCGCACCCAGATTCATCGAGCCGATATAGATCGTGCCATTCGGCGTGGAGGTCAGGCTTTCGGGAAACGCCATCGGCACATCTACTGTGATGTCGGCGGCAAAGGCCGGCACAGTGAGCGCGGCAAGGATTGCGGCGGCGGCGAACAGTTTCATGGCGTGTCCCCTTATTATTATCGGGCGGGGTTCTAGCACAGCAGCGGTGGGGGCTTTAAGGGCGCGTGCCGCCGGTGTGCAGCCACATCACCGGCGCGCTGTTGAAGTGGCCCGCGAGAGCCAGAGCGCGTCTGCCTCGCATTCCACTATGGGCGGAACGAATGGCCTTCCCAACCCGTTGGCTTAAGTCAGGGCGGGTCCACCGCTCTGGTCATCTTCGAGAGAGCCCGACGCCCAAGCATCCCCAGCCCCCCGCGTCGGGCTTTTCCGTACCATATGGAACCGAAACGCCTGTGCCCGGTTTACAGGGTATGAAAAAGCTGGGACTCTTCAAACTTCGACTGATTGGCGGCAACGGCATGTCCTTGGACATGCTGGTAGAAACCGCCCTGATCGCTATCTACCGGGCCGCAACTCTCGCTATCGAGAACGGTGCGACCGACTTCCAGCTGGCGCGCCGCCACCCGGCCAGGGTCCGCCGCTAGCACAATTTGTACTTGTTTTGTTCTTATTTGGGTTTATAGTCCCAGATATGACGGTCGTCCTGAACACCACCATCCGCCCGGAAGTGCTGCGTGGCCGCGGCGCCGTCTCCAATGTCGTGGGACGGTTTGAAAAGCAGACCCGCGTGCTGCTGGATGACGGTTGGGATGATGGCTGGCGGGCAGACGACGATACCCCTGCCCCGCTGCGCACCGAGGTCATCCATGACGCCACCCGGACCATCATCGCACGCAACAAGTCGCTGGACATCAGCTTCGATCAGTCGATCAATCCCTATCGGGGCT
>JAPLPI010000083.1 GCA_026400305.1 Alphaproteobacteria bacterium
AGAAGACCAGGTCCATCCCATCCAGTCAGCCGAAGGAATCCAGAAGGTTGAAGCGCCTGAACTTCACCATGCGGCGCAGACTGGCATCCACCAGCCATTCGGAGCCCTCGCGGCGAAAATACCGCATGGCATGGGGATCCAGGCCCCCGCTCGGTATCGCAATTTGCATAGCGGCCGGCTTCGGCGCGCGCGATGACCTCGCCCGACAGGTCGGTGGCGATTAGATCGATGTTCCAGCCCTCGCGGGCCAGACCCATTTCCGACAACAGGATGGCGATGGAATAGGCTTCCTGACCCGCGGCACAGGCCGCCGACCAGATGCGCAGCCGCTTGTCGCCGCCACGTCCCGCCAGCGACGCGGCAGCAAGGTCTCGCGCAGCGTGCGAAACATCGTGGCATCCCGGAAGAAGCTGCTTTCATTGACGGTCATGGACACTGTCACCGCATCGGCCAGCGCCTCGCGCCCCAGCCGCAATTCGCCGATCAGGCTGGCCATGTCCTTGAAGTCGAAGCGTCGTATCACCGGCGCCAGGCGGCGAGTGGTCAGCGCTTTCTTGTCGGGGGTCAGCGACAAGCCGCAGCGGCGGCGCAGCAAGCGGGCAAGAAAGGAAAATTCGTCGGGCGCCATGACGCTCAGTTCGTGATGCCGATATCGGCCAGCTTGGCGCGTACGCCGACGCCGTCGAACGGCTTCATGACGTACTCGTTGGCGCCGGCCGCGATGGCGCTGGCGATCTCGGTGGAGTTTGCTTCGGTGGTGCAGAACAGGATGACTGGATGGCCACCTTCAGCTGGCCGCGCACGCTCTTGACGAATTCCACGCCCTTCATGGTGGGCAAGTTCCAGTCCAGGAAAATCAGGTAGGGCATCTTTTCGCGCACGGCGCACGGCCGTCATGCCGTCTTCGGCTTCTTCCACCGAATAGCGCAGCTCTTCCATGATGCGGCGCGCTACCGTGCGGGTCAGGCGGCTGTCATCCACGACCAGGCAATGTTTCATGGGCGAAATTTCCCGGAGCCAACCTACTCAGATCAAGGCGGGCGCTGAAAAAGCAGCGTCCCAAGAAGCAAAAAATCTACGCCTGCACGGTAAATATTGGCTTACTGACGTTACATCAGCCGGCTATCAGCTCCACGGCGCCTTCCAGCGGCGTGATGGTCAGGGCGGCGTTGACGGTACGCGACAGCTTGTGGGTCAGGAAGGGCTGCACATGACGGACGTCCACATTCAGCGACTCGCCCTTGAGGGCATGGCCCACTTCCTCGGTGACGCGGGCGTTGAGACCCTGCGCGCGAATATGGAAAGACGGCGACTGCGGATCGGCGCTGGCGTCCACCGTCACCATGCCGCCCCGCGGCAGGCAATCGGCAGCCAAAAGCGTGGCGTTCATCAGCAGCTTGGCCCAGTCCTTGGCCCAGTAAAGCCGGGGCACATTCCAGGTCAACTGCACCTTGCCGCCTTCCAGCAGGCCGATGACCAGACGGCCGATTTCGCCCAGGTCCAGCTCGGCCCCCGCAGAGCCGGCCGCGCCAAAGGCAATGCGCATGAACTGGATACGGGCCAGGGCTTGGTCGGCGCTCATGGTCACCAGCTTGATGGCATCTGCCCGCATGGCGGGGTCGCGCTCGCCTTCCAGCACTTCCATGCCGTTGACCACGGCGCCCAAAGGCCCGACAAGGTCGTGACACACGCGGCTGACCAGCAAGGCGGCAAATTCGATCTCGGTCATGACGAACTCAATGCGGTCCCAATGGTTAGAAATTGATTAATTTCCTAAACGCTCCTAAGGAATCCTTAACGTGAGCGCAACGCCTTCCCCCCACCTCAAAACGCTGGTCCGCATCGCCCAGGCCGCTGGCATTGTGGTGATGCGGCACTATGAAGCCGGATGCGACACGCGGGTGAAGGCCGACCACTCGCCGGTGACCGATGCCGATGAGGAAGCCGAAAAGCTGATCCTGGCCGAGCTGGCCATGGCGTTCCCCGGCGTGCCGGTGGTGGCTGAAGAAGAAGCCGCGGGGGGCCGCGTCGCCGAGGTGGGATCGCGCTTCTTCCTAGTGGACCCGGTGGACGGCACCAAGGAATTCATCAAGCGCGGCGGCGAGTTCACGGTGAATATCGGCGAGGTCGTGGATGGCGCGCCGGTCAGCGGCGTGGTGTTCGCGCCGGCCATCGGGCGGCTGTTCGTGGGCGCCGTGGGCGAAGGCGCCTTTGAAATCTCGGATGGCGTCACGCGCGCGATTGCGGCGCGTACGCCAGCGGAAGGCGGCCTAGTGGCGGTGAGCAGTAAATCCCATCCCGATGCCAAGACCGACGAATTGCTGAAAACATTGCCGATCAAGGGCCGAACCAACGCTGGTTCATCGCTGAAATTCTGCCTAGTGGCAGCGGGCGAGGCAGATATCTATCCCCGCGCCGGACCGACCATGGAATGGGATACGGCGGCGGGCGATGCGGTACTGCGCGCCGCGGGCGGGCGCATGACCGATTGGGGCGGTGCGTCGTTCGTCTATGGCAAGCCGGGCTTTGCCAACACCGCCTTCATCGCGCGCGGCAAGTAGACACTTTCACCGCATACCAGAGCGAGACAAATAAGAAGCCCACCAGGCTCGCCAACGTGATCCAGCCGGCAATCGAAAGCGGTGCTTTGGGGCCGTTATCGGGTGGTGTTTCCATCGTATTGCCGCAATCTTAAAGGCATTCCGCCTGTAAAAAAGCCCTATTTTGGGTCAAGATTCGCTGCGACTGGCTGAGTGATTCGATTGCGCACTCGCGCGAACGCGAGCGCCCGAAAAAGTTGAAGGAGAACCGCATGAACCGCAAGAAATTCATATCCGGACTAGTGGCGCTGGGTGCGACACCGGCCGCGGCGGGTTCGCTGCTCTCCATCGTCTCGGCGCATGCCGCCGACAGCCAGAATGCACCGGAAGCCAAGGGTCGCTCCTCGACCCTGGAATATACCGCCAACGAGATCACAGAAGCGGGCGCCAACTTCTTCGGCATCACCACCGAGGCGATGGCCAAGGGTGTGCAGCATGTGTTTGGAGACTTGGGCCAGCCCGACGCTTATATCAAGGGCGATGAAGGAGGCGGCGCTTTCGTGCTGGGTTTCCGATATGGCTCGGGCTGGCTGATCAGCAAGACGCGTGAGCCGTTGATGACCTATTGGCGCGGTCCGTCGGTGGGGTTCGATGCCGGCGTCAACGCTTCAAAGTGCTTCACCCTGATCTACAATCTCAAAGAAGACCGGCGCCTGTTCCAGCGCTACCCGGGCGTGGAAGGCAGCTTCTATGTAGTGGCTGGTCTGGGCATCAATTACCTGCGTAGCGGCGGCGTCACCTTGGCGCCCATGCGCACCGGCGTCGGCCTGCGGGCCGGCGTGAACGCGCACTACCAGGTCTATAGCGACCACCGGGACTGGTTCCCGCTTTAAGATGGCACAGAGCGCCTGCTTGCGCTGCAGCCATTGGCACTGGGCGCCGTCGCCATCGGACGCTTAGCCGTAAAGCACGCTGTGATAAAACTTCTGGAAATTGACGAACTGGTCGTGCGCCGTATCCGGCGGCCTAAGCCGTAGCTTCCTCAGCTTTGCCTTCGACATTGCCGCCACCGACGGCGGGCATGTAGAGCAGCAGCATGGCCGCGACATAGGTGGACGAGAAGGTGCCCACCACGATGCCGAACAGGATCGCGACGGAGAAGTTGAACAACACCGGGCCGCCAAACAGCAGCGGGATCACCGACAAGGCGGTGGCGGCCGACACCAAGGTGGTACGAGTGGCGATCTGGTTGGTGGAAAGATTTATCATTTCAATCAACGACATGCGCTTGTACTTGCGGCGGTTCTCGCGAATACGGTCGAACACCACTACCGTGTCATTGATCGAATAGCCTGCCAGTAGCAGCAGCGAGGCCACGGTGTTGATGTTGAAATCCAGGCCCACAACCGAAAAGAAGCCGGCCGTGACAAGAACGTCATGGCCAGTGGCGATCAAGGCGCCCACGCCATACTGCCATTCAAAGCGCACCGCGACATAAATCGAGATCATCGCCACCGCCAGAATGGTGGCCAGGATGCCGTCATTCAAAAGTTCGCCCGAGACCTTGGGACCCACCACTTCGGTGCTGCGATACTGGACGCTGGAACCAAGCTTACCCTTGATGGCGCTGACCACCGCCTGGTCGGCCTCGTTCTGGTCGATTCCCGCCTTAACGTTCTTGATGTCCTTGGGCTGGACGCGGATCATCACGCAGCTGTTGGCAGGTTTGTCGCAATCGCCGCCACCGGCATATTGCAGCTGGGATTCGGGAAAGCCCAAAGAATTGACGTCAGCGCGCATCTTGCTGATGTCGATCACCTGGGCCGACTTCACGTTCATCAGCACGCCGCCGGTGAAATCGATGCCCAGATTGAAGCCGTGCCAGAAGATGGAAATCAGCGAAATCACCAGCAGCAGTCCGTCAATGCCGAACGCCGCAAAGCGGTATTTGACGAAATTGACGTTGGTCGTTTCGGGGATAAACCGCAGCAACGGCATGATCGGGCACTCTTTGTTTTTATCGGGTAGGCGGAAAACGGGGCGAACCTACAGGGCGCAGCCCCCCCAAACAAGCAGTCCGGAAAACTGGCCTAAACGCCCCGTTCTGCTAGAATTTCGGCAGAAAACCCAAGGAAACGACCCATGACCAAGACCCTGCTGTGCGCCGCGCTGCTGGCGGCACTTCCCTTGACGGCCTTGGCTCAGACACCGGCCCCGGTGATCGATAATGCGCGGGTCACGGTGCGCGACGTGGCGCTGGAGCCGGGCAAGCCCGCGCCGGTGATCGAACATGCCGGCGATTACATCATCCTCTACCGCAACGGCGGCCGCATCCGCAGCGCCGACGGCAAGACCGCCCGCCATACCGATGGCAGCGCGGTATGGGGCCATGGCGGCAGGACCAGCGACACGGCGGTAGGCGCGCCTGCGCATGAGATCATCGTCGAGATCAAGGACGCGCCCTCCAACACTGTGCCCAACACCACCGCCCTGCCGCCGGCTTTCCCGCGACCCGGCTCCAAAAAAATGTTCGAGAACGACAAGGTGCGGGTGTGGAACTATTCTTGGGTGCCCGGCAAGCCCACCGCCATGCACTTCCACGACACCGAAGTGGTGGTGACCTATCTTCAGGACGGCGACGTCGCCTCCACCACGCCCGACGGCAAGACCCAAGTCAATCACCGCAAGGCCGGCGACATCGTCTACAACCTGGCCAACCGCAGACATTCCGAAGAAGTGGTCAAAGGCGAGCAGTCGGGCATCATGCTGGAGCTGAAATAAGCCGCTTTACGCAGGCGCAATATGGAAAGCGGCGCGGCGCAGGGCTAGGCTGCCTTCAAACAATCGGGGAGACGGTCATGATCAAGCAGCTGCTTCTGGCATCGGCATTTCTCAGCGCCATCACGCCGGCCTTCGCCGCCGCCACTATCGATCCCAAGAATGCCATTGCGCTGGCCCCCGACCAGATACAGTGGACCAAGGGTGAAGCCAGCGACCAGGCCTGGCCGATCGGCGACAAGGACAAGCCCGGTCCTTGCCTGGAGCTGATCAAGTGGCATCCGAACCACTTCAGCCATCCGCACTATCACAACCATGCGCGCTATGCGGTGGTGATCGAAGGCACGTGGTGGGTTTCCACCAGCACGACCTATGACCCGGCCAATCTCACTGTTCCCTACCCAAAGGGTTCGGTGCTAACCGATCTGGTCAAGGGCACGCATTATGACGGCGCCAAGCCGGAGACCGGCGATGCCACCATCGCCATCTTCATGGACTGCCCGCTCGACGCAGTCAGCACCGAGGTCAAGAAGTAGCGGGCTGCCGTTTCGCCGGTGCGGGCGCCAGATAGGTGAGGAAGGCGGACACGATCAGCGCCGCCGCCATCATCAGGAAGGACATACCGGACGAACCGGTATAGCCGTTGAGCATCCCAACACCATACGCGCCGACAAAAGAGCCCAGCGCGCCCATGCTGTTGATCATGGCGATGGCGCCGCCCGCGACATTGGCCGGCAGGACTTCGGACAGGTACGCAAAGTAAGGGCCATAGGGCGCGTACATCATAGCGCCGGCGATGGTCAGCAGCACGAAGCTTGCCCAGAAGTGGGTACTTCCCAGAAGGTAGGAGCCGTAAAAAGCCAGCGCCGCCAGCAGAAAGCACGGCCAGACCAGGCTCATGCGCTTGCCGCTGAAGTCCGACCAGGTGGCGACCAAAATTTCCGCGATCACCGCCGCCAGGTACGGAACGGCCGACAGCAGGCCCACCTCGCCCATGCCCATGTCCGAGGTCTTGAGCATCGAGGGCAGCCAGATCACGAAACCATAAACACCGATGCTCCAGAGGAAATATTGCGCCGCCAGCAGGATCACGCGCGGGCTCTTGAAGGCCGCGGCATAGTTGGCCATGGGCGCAATGTCGCGCTGCTCCTCCGCCAGCTTGTCTTCAAGCACGATGCGGTCGGCGGCGGGAAGCCAGGCCGCTTCGCGTGGGCGGTCGGCCACCAGCCGCCACCACACAAAGGCCCACAGGATCGGCGGCAGGCCTTCGATGATGAACATCCAGCGCCAACCCAGCCCGGCCGCCAGATAGCCCGACAGCAGCGACATCCAGAGCATGGTTGCGGGATTGCCCAGCACCAAAAAGGCATTGGCGCGGGCGCGTTCGCTCCT
This sequence comes from Alphaproteobacteria bacterium, assembly GCA_026400305.1. Taxonomy (GTDB): domain Bacteria; phylum Pseudomonadota; class Alphaproteobacteria; order Micropepsales; family Micropepsaceae; genus Rhizomicrobium. Next base: position 6,711 of record JAPLPI010000083.1, read on the forward strand.
TGTGTACCAGCGCGCCTGCAGGACCAGCATGGCAGGCAGCACCGCGCTCTCTACGATGCCGAGCAGGAAGCGGTCGAGATAAAGCAGGCGGATGTCGGAAATCAGGCCGGTGGCGCTGGCCAGCGCGCCCCAGCCGATCAGGCCGGCAAAAATCAGCTTCTTGACGCTGTAGCGCTGGGCATAGATGGCGCCCGGAATCTGGAAGACGAAATAGCCCAGAAAGAACAGCGAGCCCAGGAGCGAGGATTCGGCGGCGGTGATATGCAGGTCGGCCGCCATGCCTGCCGCGGCGCCGAAGCTGAAATTGGCGCGGTCCAGGTAAGACAGGCTGTAGCTGACGAAAATGACCGGCAGCAGCATGGTCCAACGACGATTCAAAGCACTCTCCCCGGTTGCGGCCCTGTTCGGCCTGCTTTAGCCTTGCCTCATCAACAAGATGGGGGACGCTATGCTGAAATTCCTATCCGCCGCAATCCTTGTGGCCATGACCAGTAGTGTTTGGGCCGGGGCCGACACCAAGGTGCTGGATCACCATGTCGCCAACATGAAGTCGGGCAATCTGGAAGCGGTTCTGTCCGACTATTCGCCCGATGCGGTGATCGTGACCCCCGCCGGCGCCTTCTCGCCCGACGGCGTGTTCGTGGGCGCGGAAATCCGCAAACTGTTCACCATCCTGACCGCCAAGGACAATCTGCTCGGCAACAAGACCATGCAGACCAAATACCAGAATGCCGGCGCCGACACCTCAATCATGCAGTGGGTGCAGAACAAGAGCACGGCCAAGGAAGTGTCCGGTTACGATGTGTTCGTGACGCGCGGCGGAAAAGTCGTATTCCAGACTGTGACGATCAACGCCAAGAAGTGAACGGCCCCGACCGCCGCACCATATTGAAGATCACCGGAGGCGCCGCGACCATGCTGGCTTCGACACAGGCATCGGCAGCCCTTCCCGAAATCGTGGCGATGGACGGGCGCAGCCTGTCCGCCGCCATCGCGGGCAAGAAGCTGTCCTGCGTCGAGGTGATGACGGCGTATCTGGATCACATCACCGTCTATAACTCCAAGGTCAACGCCATCGTCGCGCTGCAGGACCGCGGCGCGTTGCTAGCCCAGGCGCGCGAACGCGACGAACAGCTGGCGCGCGGCCAGGTGATGGGACCGCTGCACGGTTTTCCCCATGCGGTGAAGGACCTGATCCCGGTCAAGGGCATCAAGTCCACCTCCGGCTCCCCCATCCTGAAGGATTTCGTGCCCACTCAGGACGCACTGGTGGCCGAACGCATGCGCGCGGCGGGCGCCATTTTCATCGGCAAGACCAATGTGCCGGAATTCGGCCTGGGCTCGCACACCATCAATCCGGTGTATGGCCCCACCCTGAATTCCTACGACCTCAGCAAGTCGGCCGGCGGCAGCAGCGGCGGCGCGGCCGTGTCGCTGGCGATGCGGATGCTGCCAGTGGCCGACGGCACCGACTATGGCGGGTCCTTACGCAACCCCGCAGGCTGGAACAATGTCTTTGGCTTCCGCACCAGCTTCGGCGTGGTGCCGGCAGCGGGCGAGGATGTCTGGCTGCCGTCACAGAGCGTCGCCGGGCCGATGGCGCGGACAGTGAATGATCTGGCCATGCTGCTGTCGGTGCAGGCTGGTTACGACCAGCGCGCGCCGCTGTCGGATACGGCCAGCGGCCAGCGCTTTTTGGCGCCGCTGGAAAGCAGCGTGAAAGGCAAGCGCATCGCCTGGCTGGGCGACCTGAAAGGCTTTGCCCCGTATGAAGCAGGCATACTGGACACCTGCCGTACCGCGCTCACGATATTTGAATCGCTGGGCTGCGTGGTGGAAGAAGCGGTGCCCGAGCATCCCTTCGAGCCAGTGTGGCAGGCCTTTATCAAAATCCGCCAGTGGCAGAGCGGTGGCGGCTTTCGCATTTTCTACAACGATCCGGCCAAGCGCGCATTTTTGAAGCCTGAAGCTATCTGGGAAATCGAACAGGGCGCTAAGCTGTCGGCGTTCGACATTCTGAACGCCTCGGCGGTGCGCACCTCCTGGTCCAATGCGGTGCAGCGTCTGTTCGCCAAATACGATTATCTGCTGATGCCGACCGCACAGACATTCCCCTTCGATATCACCGAAACCTGGCCGCGCCAGATCGCGGGCCAGACCATGCAGACCTATCATGAGTGGATGAAGGCGATCTGCCTG
>JAPLPI010000164.1 GCA_026400305.1 Alphaproteobacteria bacterium
CGCGGCACGGCGGCGGCGGGCGGGCTGGCGCTCCTGAACAGCTTTTCCAATCTGGGCGGTTATTTCGGTCCCGCATTGATGGGGTGGGCCAGGCAGCAAACCGGCAACTTCACGCTTGGCATGGCGTTGTTGTCAGGCATGCTGGTGCTGGCCGCCGTGTCGATTGTGATAATCGGTCGAGTGTTCTTTCCACGGAACTTGACTCCCTGAGGTCCTCTTGATTTGTCTCGCCCCATGACTCAGATCTTTATTTTCCCCGGACAGGGCAGCCAGAAAATCGGCATGGGTAAGGAACTCGCCGATGCGTTTTCGTCCGCGCGCGAAGTCTTCCAGGAAGTGGATGACGCGCTGTCGCAAAAGCTTTCCAAAATCATGTGGGAAGGCCCGGAGGCAGATCTTGTCCTGACCGAGAATGCCCAGCCCGCCATCATGGCTGCCTCCATCGCGATGGTGCGCATTCTGGAAAAGGAGATGGGCCTGGATGTCGCAAAGCATGCCCATCTGGTGGCCGGTCACAGCCTGGGGGAATATTCCGCGCTCTGCGCCGCGGGCGCTTTCTCGTTAGCCGATACCGCGCACCTTCTGAAGACACGGGGCCAGGCGATGCAGTCGGCTGTGCCGGTGGGCGAGGGCGGCATGACCGCCCTGATCGGCGCCGAGATTGATCAAGCCGAGGAAGTTGCCAAGGAGGCCGCTGCTGCCGGCGGCACCTGCGTCGTCGCCAATGATAATGCCCCGGGCCAGGTGGTGATTTCGGGCACAATGGATGCGCTGGCGCGTGTGCCTGACATTGCCAAGGCCAGAGGCATTAAGCACGTCCTGCCGCTGGCCGTCTCCGCGCCATTCCATTGCCCCTTGATGCAGCCGGCCGCCGACAAGATGGCCCAGGCGCTGGCTGCGGTGACAATCCGTCCGCTGGTTGTTCCGGTGCTTGCCAATATCACCGCCAAGGAAGTCAACAATCCCGATCATGTCCGCCAGCTTTTGGTGGAACAGGTCACCGGCCGCGTGCGCTGGCGCCAAAGTATCCTGTCGCTGCAATCGCTGAAGGTGGACACCACGGTGGAATTTGGCGGTAACAAGGTTCTATCCGGTATGGTCAAGCGCATCGATCCGTCGCTGCAGATGATCACGCTCGACACCCCCGCCGACCTGGAAGCTTTTGGAAAGGTGCTCTGAGATGTTTGACCTGACAGGCAAGACAGCACTCATCACCGGGGCCTCCGGCGGCATCGGCGGCGCCATCGCCAAATCCCTGCATGGCCAGGGCGCCAAAGTGGTTCTGTCGGGCACCCGCGCAGAGGCGCTGGAAGCGGTGCGCGCCGAACTTGGTGAGGGCGCCTTCATCGCCCCGGCCAACCTGTCCGACATCGCGTCCGTCGAAGCCCTGACCAAGGTGGCGGAAGAAGCCGCCGGTAGCAGCATCGATATCCTAGTCAACAATGCCGGCATCACCAAAGACAATCTCTTCATGCGCATGAAGGACGATGATTGGGACCAAGTGATCGCGGTCAATCTCACCGCCGCCTTCCGTCTGTCGCGCGCGGTGCTGCGCGGTATGATGAAGAAGCGGTGGGGCCGCATTATCCAGATCACGTCCGTGGTCAGCGCCACCGGCAATCCGGGCCAGGGCAACTACGCCGCCGCCAAGGCGGGATTGGTGGGCATGAGCAAGAGCCTGGCGGCCGAAGTCGCCTCGCGCAACATCACCGTCAATGCCGTGGCGCCCGGTTTCATCCAGACCGCCATGACAGACGTGCTGACCGACCAGCAAAAAGAGCTGATCGCTGCGCGCATCCCCGCCGGCCGTATGGGTCTTCCGGGTGAAATCGCAGCCGCCGTTACCTATCTGGCATCCGAAGAAGCGGCCTATGTGACGGGCGAAACCATCCACATCAATGGCGGGATGGCGATGATATGACTTTAATTACAATAACTTAAGCACTACATTGGCGAGACGGAACGGTTATGTTACGAAACCGGCCATCACGCGAAGCACCGAAACAGCGGGTCGGCGTTTCCACATTTGCCGATTTGAAATCTAGAGAGGCTTACAAGTCCATGAGCGATACTGCCGAGCGCGTGAAGAAGATTGTTGTCGAGCATCTCAACGTCGATGCTGAGAAAGTCACGGATACCGCGTCCTTCATCGAAGACCTGGGCGCCGACAGCCTCGACACCGTCGAGCTGGTCATGGCGTTCGAAGAAGATTTCGGTATTGAAATTCCCGATGACGCGGCTGAGTCCATCGTGACCGTCGGTGACGCCGTCAAGTATATCGACAAAGCCAACGCCTCCTGATCCGGCGCTGAAGGTCAGAGGACCATGCGCAGGGTCGTAGTCACGGGCCTGGGGCTCATCACGCCGCTGGCATGCGGCGTGGAGGAGACTTGGTCGCGCCTGCTTGCCGGGCAATCGGGCGCCAGCGCTATCACCAAGTTCAAGGTGGATGACCTGGCGACCAAGATCGCTTGTCAGGTGCCGCGCGGCGATGGCTCGGACGGCACCTTCAATCCCGACCAGTGGGTGGACGCCAAGGAACAAAGGCGCATGGATGATTTCATCATCTATGGACTGGCGGCGGCCAAGCAGGCCGTCACCGATTCCGGCTGGGTCGCCCAGAGCGATGAGGACAAGTACCGCACCGGCGTGTTGATCGGTTCGGGCATAGGCGGGCTGGACGGGATCGAGCAGGCCTCGATCCTGGTCCATGAAAAAGGCCCACGCCGCCTGTCGCCATTCTTCATTCCGGGCCGGCTGATCAATCTTGTGTCGGGCTATGTTTCCATCGAGCACAGCTTCAAGGGCCCCAACCATGCGGTGGTGACCGCCTGCGCCACCGGCGCGCATGCCATCGGTGATGCCGCACGACTGATCGCGCTGGACGATGCCGACGTCATGGTCGCCGGCGGCGCCGAGAGCGCGGTCTGCCGTATCGGCATCGCCGGCTTCAACGCCTGCCGCGCCTTATCGACCGCTTACAACGACACGCCCACCAAGGCTTCGCGTCCCTATGACAAGGACCGCGACGGTTTCGTGATGGGCGAGGGCGCCGGCATCGTGGTGCTGGAAGAACTGGAACACGCCAAGGCGCGCGGCGCCAAGATCTATGGCGAAGTCACCGGCTATGGCCTGTCGGGCGACGCTTATCACATCACCGCGCCGTCGGAAGATGGCGATGGCGGCTACCGGGCAATGCAGATGGCGTTGAAGCGCGCCGGCATCGCCCCGTCCGATATCGATTACGTCAACGCTCATGGCACGTCCACCATGGCTGACGGCATCGAGCTGGGTGCGGTGGAACGCCTTCTGGGTAATGCCGCCGCCAAGACCTCCATGTCCTCGACCAAGTCCTCGATCGGGCATCTTTTGGGCGCGGCCGGTTCGGTGGAAGCGATCTTCTGCCTGCTGGCGATGCGCGACGGCATTGTGCCGCCCACCATCAACCTGGACAATCCCGACGTGGTGACAGCCATGGATCTGGTGCCTCACAAGGCACAGAAGCGTGACGTCAAGATCGCCATGTCCAACAGTTTCGGCTTCGGTGGCACCAACGCTGCGCTGATTCTTTCCAAAATTTGATGCGGCTGCTCTTCGTCCTGGCGGTGCTTTGCGTCATCGCCGCCGGGGTGTTCGAATGGGCCTGGTCGGCCTGGGACGGACCGGGCATGCTGGCGCGCTCGGGCAAAGAAACGGTGGCGATGGTGGCGCCCCACACCCGCGTCCATGATATCGCCCAGACCTTGGAACAGATGGGTGCGCTCAAGAGCGCGGTGATCTTCGAGCCGCCGAATACGCCATTCCATCGGGCTCCTCGATGCACGCTATCGCCGACATCCTGGTGAACGGCAAGTCCATCCAGCACAAGCTGACAGCCGCCGAAGGCCTGACCAGCGACATGATCTGGAAGCTGGTGCAGAAGAACGATGTGCTGGTGGGCGATGCCGGACCTGTGCCTGCGGAAGGCACGCTGCTGCCGGAAACCTATCTCTTCACCCGCGGTGAGACCCGCGCGCATCTGCTGGCCAAGATGGCCCGTGCCCAGGACGCGTTCCTGGCCGGGAAATGGGAAAGCCGCGCCGGCGGTCTGCCCCTGGCCTCCATGCGCGAGGCGATCATCCTGGCCTCCATCGTGGAAAAGGAAACCGGGCTGGCCTCGGAGCGCCGCCATGTCGCCGCCATCTTCATCAACCGGCTGAAGATCCGCATGCGGCTGCAGACGGACCCCACCATCATCTATGACCTGACCAAGGGCTATCCGCTGGGCCGCGGGATTCGCGCCAGCGAGCTGGCGGAGGCCACGCCCTACAACACCTATGTCATCACGGGCCTGCCGCCGGGCCCCATCTGCAATCCGGGCAAGGACGCCATCGCCGCGGTGCTCCATCCAGAAACCAGCGATGACCTGTATTTCGTCGCCACCGGCCATGGCGGGCATGCCTTCGCCGCCACCATCGCGCAGCAGGAACGCAACGTTGCCGCCTATCGCGCTTTTGAGCGCCAGAACCACGCCAATGAGAATCCGGCGCATGATCCGGTGACGGTCAGCGAAGGGCTGGGCGAGGCGCCGGTTCCGGTTCCCGATGTTGCGGCGCCCAGGCTGCCCGCGCCGCACAAGAAAAAGCGCGCCGGTCACCGCAGGTGACAGCGCCTGTCTGCACGGGCTAATTTCGCGGCTCAGCGGAGTTGCCCATGACCTTTGCCAGCATGACGGGATTTGCCGAAAGAACGGGCAGCCACGAAGGCCTGCGCTGGCGCTGGGAAGCCAAGAGCGTCAATGGCCGCAGCCTGGACCTACGACTGCGCACCCCGCCCGGCTATGATGGATTGGAAGCCCCCGCACGCCGGCTGGCGGGCGAGCGTTTCCTGCGCGGCGCCTTCCAGATTTTCCTTTCCGTCGAACAGCCGGAAACCACGCGCGGCCTCAGCGTGGATGCCGCAGCCCTGGCAAGCGCCGTGCGCATCGCGCGCGAGGTCGCCGCAGAAACAGGCCTCGCGCCGGCGCGGGTGGATGGCCTTCTGGCGCTCAAGGGCGTGATCGTCGCCGATGAAGTGGCCGCGCCGCTCGATCCGGTGGTGCGGGGGTACCGCGATGCCGCCATCCTGGAAAGCCTGGCGGGGGCCTTTGACCGGCTGGTGAAGGAACGCTGCAGCGAAGGTGCCAAGCTGGCAGCGCTGATGACGGCGCAAATGGACGAGATCGAAAAGCTGGTGGGTGAGGCGGGGCGTCTGGCCGCCGTCCAGCCCGCGGCGCTGAAAGACCGGCTGGATGCCCAGCTCAAGGAATTGCTGGACGGCGGTTCGGTGTCCGAAGACCGGCTCGCGCAGGAAGTGGCGCTGCTGGCGGTGAAGGCCGATGTGCGCGAGGAGCTGGACCGGCTCGCCGCCCATGTCCAGGACGCCCGCGCCCTGATCGCGGACGGCAAGGGCGTGGGCCGCAAGCTGGATTTCCTGGCCCAGGAATTCAACCGCGAAGCCAACACATTGTGCTCCAAATCCAGCGACATCGCATTGACCCGAACCGGCCTCGCCCTTAAGGCGGTGATCGACCAGTTCCGCGAGCAGTCCCAGAATGTCGAATAGCAATATCCAGCGCCGTGGCCTGATGCTGGTCCTGTCTTCGCCGTCGGGGGCGGGCAAGACCACTTTGTCGCGCCGCCTGCTGGAGAGCGACGGAAATATCCAGCTGTCGGTATCCGCCACCACCCGCCCGATGCGGCCGGGCGAAGTGCACGGCAAGGATTATCACTTTCTCGGCATCGAAGAGTTCGACGCCTGGCGGGCGGAGGGCAAGTTCCTGGAACATGCCACCGTGTTCGGCAATCGCTATGGCACGCCCTCCCACCTGGTGAACGATGTGCTAAGCAGCGGCCGCGATGTCCTGTTTGACATCGACTGGCAGGGCACCCAGCAGCTGAAGGAAAAAAAGCGCGACGATTTGGTCAGCATCTTCATCCTGCCGCCGAGCCATGAAGAGCTGGAGCGCCGGCTGCGTAGCCGTGCCCAGGACAGCGAGGAAACCGTGGCAGGCCGCATGGCCAAGGCGGCCGACGAAATCAGCCATTGGCCCGAATATGACTATGTGATCGTCAACGCCGATGTGGACAAGGCGCTGGGTGACATCCAGGCGGTTCTCAATGCCGAGCGGTTGAAGCGCAGTCGCCAGACCGGTATCTCGGAGTTTGTCGGCAAGTTGGTATGACGCCGGTCGTGTTCCTGGGCATCTTCGATCTTGTGGATTTTTCCGTCGGCAAGGCGCTGGACGGACTGGTCCATTATCTAGCGGTGGAAAGCCTCCATCCGCGCTAATCCGGCAGCGCGCTCGACTGCCCTGCTGCGCAGCATTTTTGGCTGATCAGAGCGCCCGCGCGAGCGCCGCAAACTGTTCGATGGTCAGGTCTTCCGGTCGCGCCGTGGGATCGATCCCGGCCTTTTCCGCCAGTGCCTCACCGCCAAGCGCTTTCAGCGACTGGCGCAACATCTTGCGGCGCTGGCCGAAAGATGCCGCGGTGATTTTCTCTAGGTCTGCAAGCGTGCAGGGCGAAAGCGGCTGCGCGCGAGGTTCCAGCCGCACGATGGCCGAGGTGACCGACGGCGGCGGCACGAAGGCGCTGCGGTTCACGTCGAACAAAAGCTTTGCGGTGCAGCGCCACTGGGCCAGTACCGACAGCCGGCCATAATGCTCGGTCCCACACGCTCCACCGCGATCACCTTGTCTGCGCCTTCGCCCAGCAGCGCGCGGGTAAGTCCGCCGGGGCCGGGCCCGACTTCATAGAAGGTGCCGCCCTCTGCTGCGCCCGCCGCGCGCGCGATCTTGGCGGTGAGGTTCAGGTCGAACAGAAAATTCTGGCCTAGCGATTTCTTGGGCGCCAAACCATACGCGGCGATCACGTCGCGAAGAGGCGGCAATTTATCGGCTGCGGGCATCGGCCATATCCGCGGCCATTTGCACCGCCGCGATCATGCTGCGGGCATCTGCTTTGCCCTGTCCGGCGATATCCAGCGCGGTGCCGTGGTCTGGCGAGGTGCGTACGATGGGCAACCCTAGGGTGACATTGACCCCGTCCCAGAAGCTCAAGGTCTTGATCGGGATAAGCGCCTGGTCGTGATACATGCACAGCGCCGCGTCGTAAGTCTTACGCGCTTCTTCATGAAACAGCGTGTCGGCGGACAGCGGCCCGCGCACCGCAAAGCCGCGGGCCTTCAGGGCCGCGATGGCTGGTGCGATGACTTCTGCGTCTTCGCCGCCCAGTATGCCGTCTTCCCCGGCATGGGGATTAAGGCCCGCCACCGCCAGGCGCGGGTTGAGGATTCCGAAGTCGCGGCGCAGCGCGGTCAGGATAATTTCGCCGGTGTCGAACACCGATTGTTTTGAGATGGCCTTGGGCACGTCAGCCACTGGCATGTGGATGGTCAGCGGTACCACCCGCAACGTGTCGCTGGCCAGCATCATCACGGCGCGGCGCGTGCCGGTGAGGTAGGCGAGGAATTCGGTATGGCCCGGAAAGGCGAAGCCCGCCGCGTTTAGCACCGATTTGTGGATGGGGGCCGTGACCAGGGCCGAGGCCTCGCCGTCCAGGCAGGCCTTCACCGCGATCTCGATGGCCTCGGTGACGGCGGCGGCGTTGGCGGGATCGGGTGTTCCGGGAACCGCGGAAACCTTACAATGGGTCGGGATCAGCGCATCCTTGCGCGCGCCCAGCACCATCGCATCGCCCACCAGCTTCAGGGGGTGCGTGCCGATCCTGCCGCCGAAATGATCGAACGCCGCGCGTGCGACTTCCGGACCGATGCCGGATGGTTCGCCCATGGTGATGAGGATTGGAAGCGCGTCAGCCTTAACGGACTTTGTCATTGATCCGCTTTCAGCGGATAAGGGCATCGGGCTTGCTGTCATCGCGCACCTGGATGTTGGCGTCGCGCTTCAGATCGCGCAGATAGCGCCGCGCCAGGGCGGCAATCTGGTTCTGGAACAGCTGGTCTTCCACCTGCTGGCGGGAGGGCATCACATAGGCGGTCTTGATCTCGATGCGCTTGTCGCAGCGTCCGATCAGTTCGATGCCGGCTTCGTCCTGGAACGGCATGGCTGCTTCACCCGGCTTGGAATTCTTCATGGCTTCCTGGATCTGCGGGCTGAGGTCGGACAGCTTGGCATCTCCCAGATCCATATAGACGCTGCCATTCATCTTGCCGTGCAGTTCGTCCAGCTGCTTGCAGCTCACATAATGCTGCTGGATCTGCACCGCTACCTTCATGATTTCTTCGATTTGCGGCTTTGGTGTACGCGGGTCGACCGGCAGCAGCAGGCGCGCCAGCGACAGGGTGCCGGCCGGGCCGATGGGACCGGTGGGCGCCTCGGCTATCTTGGTGCCCAGGGGCTCCTGGCGCTCGCGCAGGCCCAGCACGTAATAGCCGCCGGTGGAGCGTATTGGCCCGCTGATCGCGCCAACTTCCATCTTGCCTAGCGCGGTGTTCAGTTCCGGCGCCAGCTGGCCTTCATTGATCCAGCCCATGTCGCCGCCGGTCGCCGCGGTGGGGTGCTGACTGAACTGGCGTGCTACGGCGGGAAATTGCGCGCCCTGCTGCAGCTGCTTTTCGACTTCCTCGGCGTCCTTCTTGACCTTGGCATCCTGCTCGGAATTGTCGACGGGAAGAAAAATTTCCATCACACGATAGTGTGGCTTGTTGGCGCCATCGGCATAGTGGGCCATTTCGGTTTTCACCATTTCGTCGGTGACGTTCACCCGATCACCATACTCATCCTGCACCGTTTTCTGCCAGGCGATCGACGCGGTGATCTGGGCGCGCAGCGCTTCCTCGCTGGCCCCGGCGTTGGTCAGGTTCTGGCGCAGCTGCTCGATGCTGAAATGATATTCCTGCATCATGGCGTTGAGACGCCGGTCGACCTCAACCGGGCTGACGGTGATCTTCTTTTTCACTGCTTCCTGCAGCTGGACCTTCTCGGCCTGCAGCTGTTCCATGATCTGGCCGCGCATGCGTGTCTTCTGCTCCGGCGTCAGCTGTGCCTGGGCGAAGCCGTTCAACGCCAGGTACAGCGAAACGCGTTGGCGCAGTTCGAAGTCGGAAATGGATTCGTCATTGACGGTGGCGGTGATGAAATCGGAATCCGCGGCGGCCTTTTCAGCGGCCGCGTCGATCACGGCGGCATTGTTGTTCTTGGCTTCCTGTATGGGATCTCCATTGGTATCCCGGGGCGCATCGGGCTTGCCCGTGCCGTCGGCTGCGGTGGCTGTGGGGGGCGCGTCCGCGCTGGGCGGAGTATCGCCAACCGGCTTGACGCCAGCGACGCGCCGCATCCGCCAGCCAGTATGGCAGCGCCCAGAAAAAGGGTGGTGGCAATTCTCATCGTCTGATCTTTGGCCGCAAAAGTGGGATCATAAAGGCGCTCCGCGTCTGTACGCTGACGCTGTCATACCCCCTTAATCTCCTGCTAAAATACGGAAAATCCCGGCGCAATCAAGGAAAACTGAGTAGTTGAGAAAACCCCTGGTCAAAAGCGGCTTTTAAGGCGCGCCTAGGGGTGGGCCAGGGCGAAAACATCCCGCGGGAACAGGGAGAAGGGCTGGATTGCGCTGTCCCCGGTCTTGAGGCTGAAGCGCAGAAGCATCGAGGTGGAGGGAGGAAGGCCCAAAATGATGTCCGAGGTGTATTTGCGCCGGTAGGCCAGCGAAATGGCCAGGCATTCATCCTCATAGCCCAGGCCATATTCGGTGTTCAGGAACTGGTTGTTGGTGATGTCGCGCTGGGCGGCCACGAATACCTGCCAGTTGCGCCACACATTTACGTCCGCCTGGGCGTTGAATTCCTCGCGGCTGGTCAGGCCCAGGGCGATGACTTGGGGCGGCAGGTTCACGTAGCTGAACTGCAACGAGGAGCGGGCATAGCTTCCGGTTACATAAACTTCATGCCGGCGCACCGTTCCGTTTCCGCGGTCCACGTCCCAGCGGTCGGTGATGTCCAGATGCGGAAATTTGACCGAGAAGTTTCCCACCAGGTCCGATGACGTGCCGTTGTTACCGGAAAAGTCGGCGAACACGGGGTCCCGCTTGAGGCGATAGGTCTGACCGACCTGGGCCTCGACCTTGCCGCCGGGAAACAGCGCTTCGGCCATGGCGCCGACATTGGCGCGCGGGCCGCTTTCGATCAGGTCGTAGCCGGGCACCTGGTTGAAGCTGAAGACATTGTTGTCGTCGAACTCGAAGGCCTGGGAGTCCTCGATGCGCAAGCCCCGCGGATTGCCGCCATAGGGCTGGGCAATGACCTGGGCGATGGGCTGCACGATATAGGAATGGCCGACGCTGCTGCCATTGGCGACAAAAGGCCAGCGCCAGTCCAGCGCGACATAGGCGGTGCCCCGTTCCAGCGTGGCGTCGGAGGTGCGAGGCGGACCGGAAACCGGATTGTCGAAGTGGTAGGCATCGCCGCGAGCGTCGGTCACGATGGTCCAGAGCTGGCCATTGTCCAGCACGAAAGGTTTCTTCCAGTTCAGCTCGCCGGTGATGCGCTGGTCGTTGCGCTGGTTCTGGGTCGGGATGTAGGACATCTCCAGCCGCGGCAGGACGAAGGGAATGCGCGAAGTGATGTCGGTGGAGCGCAGGCCCTGGAAGTAATAGCTGGTTAGTGCAAAACGCGAACGTCCGGGCGTGGCTTCAATGAAGGCGTCGTTGGTGAGCCGGTCCAGGAAGGAAATGTCGTAAAAGCGCATATAGGCGTTGTTGCTGGCCGCCGCCACGTCAAAGCCGGTGCGCGTATTCTGGCTGAGCATGAAACGGCCCGAGCCGAAGATGTGGCCGTAAGTCTGCGCGCCCGATGAGCCTGCCAAACCGCCATTGGGGTTGTAGGCGCCGCTGCCCTGGAGCCACATCCAGCTGTTGTTCCAGCGCTCGCGATATTCCATCTCCAGCACTTCGCCGCCCTTGGCGGAGAACATCGGCGCCACGGTCAGGTCCTGGCTGGGCGAGATCGCGACATAGATGGGTAGGCGAGTGAAGTAGCCGATCCTGGTGGAGTTTCCGACTTCCGGCGTAAGAAGCCCGGTGGCATAGCGCACCGTGGGATCGGACACCGAAAAGGCCGGCAGCCAGGCCACCGGCACGCCTTCGACGGAAATGGTGGCGCTCTTGAATTGCACCTTGTGCTTTTCCTGATCATAGACCACGCGCTTGGCCTTGACTTGCCACAAGGGCGTGCGCTGGCCGGGATGGTTGCAAATCTTGCAGGGACTGTAGGCGGTGCGATTCGCGGTCACCCTGGTTCCGACGCGCCGGGCGCTGCGCGCCGCCAGCCGTCCGGTCTTGCCGATCAGGGAGCCGAATCCCGACAGTGCGCCGTCGCGCATATGATCAGTCAGCACAACATGGTCGGCGAAGGCGACGTTGCCCTTGGGGTCGGTGATGCTGACATGGCCGCGCGCCGTCACCTTGTCGTTTGTCTGGTCGTAATCTACCCGCTCGGCCAAGAGCGTGCGGCCGTCATCCGCGATCTCGACATGGCCGACGGCGGAAACCGTCTTGCTTTCGTTGTCATAGGTGACTTCATCCGCCTGCAGCAGCATGGGAGTATTCTTGGCCGGCTCCTTGATGGTGCCGACATGCAGCTGCGCCGCCTGGGAGATCAGCGGGATCATGGCGCAGGCGCTCAGTAGGCCAAGGCGTAACCCGGTCGCGCGCATCAGCCATCCTCCTGCGAGAAGACGAGCGTCATGCCGATCATGATGGAGGCCAGTGCCGGCGCCGTCGCCGCCAGAAGCAGCGGCACCGCGCCGGACCGGCCCAGCACGGTAGTCACGTCCTGGAAGAAATAGACGCCAAAGCCGCAGGCGGCGCTCAGCAGAATGACTTTCGCCACGCTGCCTTCACGTCTCAGGCGCAGCGAAAAGCTGGCCGCCATGAACACCATGGCTGCTAACAGGGCGGGCAGGGCATAGAGATTGTAGAGATAAAGCTGATAGCGCGACGCCGAGAAACCCGCGTCTTGGGCGGCGCGGATGTAACCGGGCAGGGCCCAGAAGGACAGTGCATCGGGCGTGGTGGAGCTTTCCACGATCTGTTCCGGCGTCAGGGTGGTTTGCAGAGCGTAGCTGTCATGATGCACGGGCGCGCCGCTGGTGCCCGACACGAACGCATCGTTCAAGGTCCAGACATGGTTGCCCAGTTGCGCCGACTTGGCTTCGATGCGGCCTTGGAACTTGTCGTTCTCGCCATAGAGCAGCACCAGCACATCTTCCAGATGCTCGCCCTGCTGGGCGACGCGCAGGGCATGGATCACCGATTGCTGGTGAACATCGCCTTGGCGCAACCACAGCCCGTTGATCGAGACCGAGAGCTGGCTTTCCTCGCCCTTGACGTAGCGCGCTTCCAGTCCTGCGAACTTGGAAAACATACGCGCCGAGATGGGTGTAAAAAGGGTGACGGCCGCGACGCCGATCAGCACCGAAACGGTAAGCGGCGGCAACAGGAAGTCCCAGGCCGAAACGCCGGCGGCGCGCGTCGCCACCAGTTCGCGCGAACGCGACAGGCGCACGAAGGTGAGCACCCCGCCCAGCAGGATGGCGAATGGCAGCATCTTCTGGCCTAAGTCAGGCAATTGCAGCACTGCCATGCCGATCGTCGTCGATGTCGAAACATTGTGCCCGGCGGTACGGTTCAGCAGGTCCACCACATCGATGGAAAACGCCAGTGCCAGGAACAGGGAATAGACTATCGTCACGCCCAGCAGGAACTGGATCGCCAGATAGCGGTAAAGGGTCCAGGACCAGCTCATACAGCCTGTACCTTGAAGCGTTCGCGCAGGGAGGAGAGCGAATAGCCTGCCAGCACCGCGATGGCGCACGCCGCGCCCAGCAGCGGCAAAAGATAGAAGGCGATGACCAGCGACGGATTGTGCTGCGCTATGCCCATCACGCCGTAACCGGCAATGCGCAGGCCCGCCGCCGCCAAGCTGGCCACCGTCAGGCGCAAGGCGATGCTGCCGCGCTGGCGCTGGCCGCGCATCAACGCCGTCAGCGCGATCAGGGCAAAGGTCAGACAGTAAAGCGGCTGGGAAAGGCGGTCATGCGCCATGGCAAAAAACTGGTCGCGGATTTTTTTGGTGACGCCCTGGGTTTCAGGCGGCCACAATAGTTCGTTCAGGTAACGCTCATTAGCCTTGCGCAAGGCGTTGCGGGTCGGGGCGGCGAACTGGTCCAGGTTCACTGTGTCGCGCTCGAAGTGCAGAACCTGGAGCTGCTTGCCGCCTTGCGCGCTTGTCTCGATGGTGCCGTCCAGCATGATCAGGCGCGTGCCGGCCGGCGTCTGGGCCAGGATGCCTTTCTCGGCGATGTAGGTGATGGGTCGCTTCCGGTCCTGGTTGTTGTGCACCAGGATGCCCCTGATCTCGCCATTGTTGCTCAACTGGCGCAGGAAAACGGTCAGGCCGGGCGCGGCGGGATTGAATTCGCCTTCGTTAAGCAGTGCGCCTGCCATGTCCGCGCGGATATCCAGCATCTCGTCGTGCAAGGCCCGCTGTCCCGCCGGCATCAGATAGAGAACACAGGCGTAAGTCAGCGCCATGGTGATGGCGGCGCAGGCCAGCACGGGCGCTGCGAACTGGCGCAACGAATAGCCGGCGGACGCCATCACGATCAGCTCGCTGTCGCCCTGCAGGCGGTTTAAGGTGAAAAGAGCAGCGAAGAAAAAGGCGATCGGCATGATGATCACAAGCGGCGTCGGCAGCAGCAGCAGGATCAGGTAGAGGAAGGTGGTCGCCGACTGGCCGCGGTTGATGACCAGGTCCAGCAGCGGCAGGATCGAGACCAGCCAGATCACACTGGTCAGCAGCAGGGTCAGCACCGCCACCGGACCCAGCAGCTGGGTCAGGATATAGACGGACAGGCGGGGCGGGCGCAGCCACCCTGCTTTTCTGGCCCGTGACGCCTCTGGGCGCGGGTCTGACATGACCTTCATTGGCCTTGGGGCACCCTTGTTGGAGGTCGGCGCGGATTCGACCTAAACTAGCATCAGAACTAGGATTTTCGCCAAAATACCCCGTCCTTGCCCGGAGATATAGCATGCAGATTTCCTTTGTTGCGCCCAGCAATGTCACAGCTCGTGAAGGGGGGGCCTGGGTGGTCGGGGCGGCGGAAGGCAGCGCCCTGCTGCCCGGGGCGGTCCGGCTGGACAAGGCCAGTGGCGGCGCCATCGCAAGGGCCCTGAAAGTCTCGCGCTTCAGCGGCAAGGTCGGCCAGATCCTGGAGGTGGTGGCGCCTGCCGGCATGGCGGTGTCGCGCCTGATACTGGCGGGACTGGGTAAGCCCGAACTGATGGACGAGAAGGGGCTGGAGACCTTGGGCGCGCAGTTCGTGGCCCGCCTGCATACGGTGGGCGAAAGCAGCGCGCGCATCGAAGTCGATGTGCCGAAGGGTGCGAAGGTCGAGAAGGGCGAGATGGCGGCGCATCTGGCGTTCGGCGCCAAGTTAAAAAGTTACACATTCGACAAGTACCGCACCCGCAATTTAGATGAGTATGAGAAGAAGCTGAAGAGGCTGCGCATCGTCACGCCGGAGGTGGCCGCGGCGAAGAAGGTCCATGCGGGTCTGGCGGCGGTGGCTGAAGGCATCTTCCTGGCGCGCGACCTAGTGAATGAGCCGCCCAATGTGTTGTACCCGGCCGAGTTTTCCCGCCGCGCCAGGGCGCAGCTGACCAAGCTGGGCGTCAAGGTCGAAATCCTGGGCGATGCCGAAATGAAGAAGCAGGGCTTTGGTGCGCTGCTGGGCGTGGGCCAGGGCAGCGAGCGCGAAAGCCAGCTTGTCGTCATGCAGTGGAATGGCGGCAAGAAATCCGTTAAGCCGATCGCGCTGGTGGGCAAGGGCGTGTGTTTCGATTCCGGCGGGTTGTCGATCAAGGTCGGCGTCGGCATGCAGGGCATGAAGGGCGACATGGCGGGCGCCGCTGCCGTCACTGGCACCATGTTGGCGCTGGCGACGCGCAAGGCTAAGGTCAATGCCGTGGGCGTGATCGGGCTGGTGGAGAATATGCCGGACGGCACCTCATTCCGCCCCGATGACGTGCTGACGTCTCTGTCAGGCCAGACCATTGAAGTCTTGAACACCGATGCTGAAGGCCGGTTGGTGCTGGCCGATGCACTGACCTACACGCAGCGCCGCTTCAAGCCCAAGGCGGTGATCGACCTGGCCACGCTGACGGGCGCCATCGTGGCCACGCTGGGTTATGAACATGCCGGCGTTTTCTCTAACGACGACCAGATCGTGTCGCGCATCCAGGCGGCTGGCCGCTATACCGGCGAGCGGGTGTGGCAGCTGCCACTGGATCCCTTCTACGATAAGATGATCCGCTCCAAGATCGCCGACATGAAAAATATTGGCGGCGCCAATTCCGGTGCCATCACCGCCGCTCAGTTCCTGTTGCGCTTCATCGAGAAGGATACGGTGTGGGCGCATCTGGATATCGCCGGGGTCGCCTGGCAGGACGGCGAGCAGAAGGTCACCATCCCCAGCTGGGGCACGGGTTGGGGCGTGCGATTGCTCAATCGGCTCATGAAAGAGCATTACGAAGCATGACCGAGACGTTGTTCTATCATCTGGAGCGCCGCGCACTGGAAGAAGTGCTGCCGGGCATGGTGGAGAAGTCCCTCCAGCGCGGCTGGCTGGCGGTGATTCGCACGGATACGGCCGCGCGCTCCGATGCGCTGGACACCTTGCTGTGGACCTATGACGACCAGAGCTTTCTGCCCCATGCCCAGGCCGGTGATGGTAATGCGGCGGGCCAGCCGGTTCTGATCAGTGTTGAAGAGGGCAATCCCAATTCCGCCCAGATCTTTTTTTATGTCGGCGGGGCACAGCCCAGCGACTGGACCGGCCTGTCCGATCTGGCTCGCGTGGTGATGCTGTTTGACGGCCGCGATGAAGCGGCCCTTGCAGGCGCCCGCGCGGCATGGAAAGAGGCCAAGGCCGCCGGGCATGACGTGACCTACTGGAAGGAAACGCCTTCCGGGAAATTCGAAAAACAGAACTGAATCGGAAACCGAATTGGGCTATTTCTCTCCCCTCAACATCGCGATCCTACTGATCGACCTGGCCATGGCCTGGCACGTGATCCGCAGCGGCCGTTCGCCCATGTGGGTCATGGGCATGGGGCTGGCGTCCTTTATCAATGTGCTGGCGCTGTTCGCCCTGTGGCTGGCCTATGTCGTGATGGCGGTGGTTCCGGATTTCCTGAACAGCCATGGCATGCGCAGCTTTGCGGGCAGCGTGGTGAAGGCGGCTGATCCGGGGCGCGGCTACCGGGAGAAGAAGAAACAGGTCGAGCTGGTCGGCTCTGTCGATGCCAAGCGGGCGCTGGCCGAGGAAAGCGTCAAGCGCGGTTTCTTTGCCGAGGCGATCGAACTGTATGAAAGTGCCATGCAGGGGCCGCTGGGCGCCAGTGATCCTGCGTTGCTGAAGGGCCTGGGCCGCGCGCGCATGCTGGCTGGGCAGGGGGCCGAAGCCGAAGTGCTATTTGTGCAGCTGAAGCAGGAAGACCCGGCGGCTTTCGATGCCGATGCCGAGCTGGATTACGCCCGGGCGCTAGCGCTGCAGAACAAGAATGACGAAGCGATGGCGCAGTATGAAAAAGTGGTGGCCCACTATCCCGGCGAGGAAGCGCGCGCCCGTTTTGCTCTGTTGCTGGAAAGCATGGGCCAGAATGACCGCGCCCAGGGGTTGTTCAGCGAGATCATCAAGTCGGTGAAGGGCGCGCCGGGCTACTACCGTTCCCGTCAGAAGGAATGGCTGTCTATAGCAAAATCACACCTGCGCTGAACGGCGCGGGGCGAAGGCAAAGCACGCCGCACCCAGAACACAGACCGCGCCCAATCCTAGAAGTCCGGCGCTGTTGTTGGCGAAAAGTGCATCCAGCCAGGCGCGCAAGTTCGGCGCGGCAAAGCCGCCCAGATTGCCGATGGAGTTGATCAGGCCGATGCCGACCGCGGCGGCCGCGCCGCCGAGCAATCCTGTGGGTAAGGTCCAGAATAGGGCCGGCGACACGATCAATCCGCACGCGGCGACGCTGAGCGCGATCAGCGCCACCAGCGGCGAGCCGGTCAGCGCCGACACGGTAAGACCTGCACCGGAAATCGCTAGAGACAGCGCTCCGATGTCGCGCGAATTGCCTTTGCGGTCGCACCAAGGCGGAATGATGGTCACCGCCACCAGCGAGCAGAACCACGGAATGGCAGAAACAAAACCCACTTCCAGCCCCATGTTGCTGCCCAGCAAGCGGCTGACCTGCGCGGGCAGAAAGAATGTCAGCCCGTAGAAACCCATTTGCAAAAGGAAATAGACGAGAGACAGGAACAGCACGCGCGGATCGGCCAGGGTGCGCCATGCGCTGGGCGTCTCGCGCACCGCATCGTCCTTGGCCAATTCCGCGCCCAGCAACTGTTTGTCGTCCGTCGTCAGCCAACCGGCTTTCTCGGGTTTGTCCCTGAGCAGGAATAGCACCGAGATGCCACCCAGAGAGGCGAGCAGGCCTTCGATGATGAACATCACCTGCCAGCCATGCAGGCCGAAGGCGTCATGCGCCACCAGCAGGCCCGACAGCGGTCCTCCAAAGGTCAGCGCCAGCGGCGCGCCGTAGTAGAAAAGCCCGATGGAGCGCGCCCGCGCCGCCAACGGATACCAGAAGGTCAGATAATAGATCACGCCGGGAAAAAATCCGGCCTCGGTGATACCCAGCAAGAAGCGGATGGCATAAAAACTCACGGGGCTGTGCACAAAGGCGGTGGCGGCCGACACCAATCCCCAGGTCACCATGATGCGCGCCAGCCAGACGCGCGCGCCGAACTTGTGCAGCATCAAATTGGACGGCACTTCCAGCAGCGCATAGCCGACAAAGAAAACGCCGGCGCCGAACGCATAGGCGGCATTGCCGATTCCGGCATCGGCCTGGAAGCCGGCCTTTGCGAAGCCGATATTGGCCCGGTCCAGGAAGGCCATGACATACATCATCAATAAAACCGGCATCAGCCGCCAGTGCAGCTTCAGCAGGATGCGGGAAAGCTGCGCCTGGGCCATGACGGCTCCTATTCTTGTTTTTGTTCGTCCGCTTTTTTGGGATTGGCCATCTTGGCCAGCAGGGCGGTCTCGCGGTGCCAGCGCTTCAGTGGTCGCGCCGGATAGCCGCCAACCCGTTCGCCCACGCCGATGTCGCGGGTGACGCCGGACCGCGCCGTCAGCCGCGCGCCCGCGCCGATGCCAACCTGTGCCACCAGAAAACTGTGATGGCTGATGCGCACATTGTAGCCGACATGAATCAGACTATCGAAGTGCACGCCGCGCCCGATCACCACACTGTTGCCGATGTAACAATTTTTGCCGATCAACGCGCGGGCGCTGATCTCGCAAGCGGGGCTGATCTCGGTACCTTCACCGACTTTTGCGGCAGGATGAACCGGCTCCGTGCGGCGCACGCCCGGCTGCCGTCTGGCGGGCGGATAAAAATGTGCCCCACCTGCGCAAAGCCCAAGCGCGGATTGAGGGCCACCAGCAAACTCACGCCATGCGGCAGATTGGCCAGCTTGTCGGAGGTGATGACAAGGCTGGCCTTGGTGACGGCAAAGGCGTTGGCAATATTTAGAATCGTTGAACAGCGAGATGTCGCCCGGCTTGGCGATTTCCAGCGCCGCCACCTCGCGCAGCTTGATGTCGGGTGCGCCCTTTTCCGGCTCGGCACCGATGCGGGCGGCAATGTCCGTCAGCGAGAAGGGGCCTGCCCGTTCATAAAATCGGTCGTCGTTCATTGGAACGCAAGCCTAATGCATGCATCTGGGTCTGCAAGGCCCCTC
Source organism: Alphaproteobacteria bacterium (assembly GCA_026400305.1). Classification (GTDB taxonomy): domain Bacteria; phylum Pseudomonadota; class Alphaproteobacteria; order Micropepsales; family Micropepsaceae; genus Rhizomicrobium. The sequence goes on from JAPLPI010000164.1 coordinate 18,841, forward strand.
AAGCATAGGCATTTTCGTAAGCTTCGCTGGCTGCGACCCAGGCTTTTTCCGCCGTTGCCAGCTTGCGCGCGGCATCGGCGCGCTTCTTGGACACTGACGCCGCCTTGGCGGGGTCCTTGGTGAACAGCAGGGGATCGGACAGCGCCTTGTCCAGCTTGGAAATTTCGGCAGTCAGGTCGGCGATCTGGTGCTCGGCCGCGTTCACTTTGTCCTTCAGTGGCTTCAGGTTCTGGCGCTTCTCCGCCTTGTCCTTGCGGACCTCGTCCTTGTTCACCTTTACTTCGGGCGCAGGCGCCCGGCGGGTCGGCGCATTGTCGCCGGTGAGCAGGAACTTGCGGTAGTCATCGAGATCGCCTTCGAACGGCGTGACGTGGCCGTCCGACACCAGCAGTAGCCGGTCGGCTGTGGCTTCCAGCAGGCGGCGGTCATGGCTGACTAGGATTACGGCGCCATCGAAATCATTCAGAGCCGTCAGAAGCTCGTTGCGGGCGTCGATGTCCAGATGGTTGGTGGGCTCGTCGAGAATCAGAAGATTGGGCTTGTCCAGGGTCGCCAGCGCCAGCATCAGCCGCGCCCGCTCGCCGCCTGACAATTTTCCGACCTGGGTCTGCTGCTTGTCGGCGGAAAAGCCGAAGCCGCCCAGCTGCGTGCGCACCTGCTCCAGCGTCAGCTTGGGTCGCATGCGCTGCAGGGTGAGAATGGGGGACACCTTGGTGTCTAGTTCCTCGGCCTGGTGCTGGGCGAAATAGCCGATCACCAGCTTGCGCGCATGTGTGAACTCCCCTCCCATCACCTGAAGCTTGCCGGCCAGAAGCTTGGCCATGGTGGATTTGCCGTTGCCATTTTTGCCCAGCAACGCGATGCGATCTTCCGGATCGAAGCGGAACGACATGCCGGTCAGGATCGGCTTGCCCGGCTCATAACCCACGCTGGCGCGGTCCATGGTGATCAGCGGCGGCGAGGCGGCCGTGGCCTGCGGAATGCGGATCGGCGCGACATGCTCGTCGGGCGGTACTTCCACGCTGGCCATCTTGGCCAGCATCTTCATGCGGCTTTGCGCCTGGGCGGCCTTGGCGGCGGACGCCTTGAAGCGGTCCACGAACTTCTGCATGTGGGCGCGGGCGGCTTCCTGCTTCTTGGCAAAGGCCATGTCGTTGGCGCGCGCAGCAGCCCGGGTGGCCATGAAGGTGTCGTAGCCGCCGGTGTAGAGCTTCAGCTTGCCGCGCTCCAAATGCAGGATGAACTCGCAGCCGGTGTTCAGGAGATCGCGGTCATGGCTGACGATCAGGATGGTGCCGCGGTACTTCTGGATGAAGTTCTCCAGCCACAGCACGCCTTCCAGATCCAGATAGTTGGTCGGTTCGTCCAGCAGCAACAGATCGGGCGCCGAGAACAGGATGGCGGCGAGGGCCACGCGCATGCGCCAGCCGCCAGAAAATTCCTTGCAAGGACGCAGCTGGTCTTCGGAGGAGAAGCCCAGGCCCGCCAGGATTTCGGCGGCGCGCGACGGCGCGGTGTACGCATTGATTGCTTCCAGCCGGTGGTAGATATCGCCCAACCGGTGCCCGTCGGTCTCATGCTCGGCTTCCGCCAGCAGCGCCAGGCGTTCGGGATCGGCTTCCAGCACGGTGTTCAGAAGGCTGGTATCGGTGCCGGGGGCTTCTTGCGCCACCGCGCCCACCCGCCAGGCATTGGGCCAGCTGACTTCACCCTCGTCTTGGTGCAACTGGCCCAGGATCACCTTGAACAGGGTGGATTTTCCCGCGCCGTTGCGTCCCACCAGCCCGATGCGGCGGCCCGCAGGCAGGTTGGCGGTGGCGCCGGACAGGATTTCCCGCCCGGCAATCCGCACCGTGATGTTGTCAATCGCCAGCATTTGTGGGGCCTTATAACGATGCTTGCTCTGGGCGCAAACCCATTGCATAACCCCGGCGAATTCACCGATTTGGAGTCCCTATGGCCGTCGAGCGCACCCTTTCAATCATCAAGCCGGACGCGACACGCCGTAACCTCACCGGCAAGATCATCACCAAGTTCGAGGAAGCCGGTTTGAAGGTCGTCGCCAGCCGCCGCCTGCGCCTGTCCCAGGCCGATGCCGAAGCCTTTTACGGTGTCCACAAGGAACGTCCCTTTTTCAAGGACCTGGTCAGCTTCATGATCTCGGGTCCCGTGGTGGTGCAGGTTCTGGAAGGCGAAGGCGCTATCCAGAAGAACCGCGACGTGATGGGCGCGACCAACCCGGCCAATGCTGCGGCCGGCACCATTCGCAAGGAATTCGCCGAATCGATCGAAGCCAACTCGGCGCACGGTTCGGACGCCCCGGAGACTGCCGCCAACGAGATCAAGTTCTTCTTCCGTGACTTGGATATCGTCGGCTAAGTCCGAACATCATTTCTGATTGCAAAAGGCCCACGCATCGCGGGGGCCTTTTGTTTTTGATCACAAAAGGGGCGCGCCGCCTTTCTGTGCAGTTCGATCGCAGAACTGCAATGCGTGTTTGTATGCTTGCGAGATTTGCGCGACAATGAGAGCGTGTCGTCATGCAGGGCAAAACCGTCATCATCACGGGCGCGACCTCGGGCATCGGCGAGGTCGCTGCCATCCGCCTGGCGGAACAGGGCGCGCGGATCGTCTTCACCGCCCGCGACAAGGCGCGCGCCGACGACACAATGGCGGCGCTGCGCAAAGCCAATCCCAATGCGGACCATGCCGTCCACCTGGCGGATCTTTCGACTCTGGCCGAAATGAAGCGCGTGGGCAAAATTTTGGCGCAGGAACCCAAAATCGATGTGCTGGTGAACAATGCCGGTGCGCTGTTCAACAAGCGGCAGGAAACGGCGGACGGGCTGGAGATGACCTTTGCTCTGAACCATATGGGCTATTTCGTCATCACCAATATTTTGCTGAACAAACTCAAGCTCGGCGCCCGCATCGTCACGGTGGCGTCCAACGCCCATCGTGGCGCCAAGCTCAAATTTGACGACCTGCAATCGACCCGCGGCTATGTCGGCTTCCCGGTTTATTCGAAGAGCAAGCTGGCCAATATTCTGTTCAACCGCGAACTGGCGCGACGCGCGCCGCAAGGCGTCACCGCCAATGCGCTGCACCCCGGCTTTGTCGCCACCCGCTTTGGCGACAATTCGGGCGGGCTGATGAGCACGGTGCTGAAGGTGGCCAAGCCGATCGGCGCCATTTCGCCGGAAGAGGGGGCCAAGACTATCATCTATCTGGCGTCTTCGCAGGATGTCGCCGGGGTGACGGGGGGGTATTTTTTTGAGTGCAAGCCCAGCACGCCGACGGCGGAAGCGCGCAATGACGCCGATGCCAAGCGGCTGTGGGCAGTCTCGCAGCAGATTGCGGAGGCGTTGTGATTACCGAACATGGGCACAAGATCGCCCAGGCGGTCCTGTTGTTTTTCTCGATCTACATGCTCTGTGGCTTCGACGTTCCTGGCGCAAGACCTTGCCCAGCAGCGCCATCAAAACCAAAATCTACACGCTCTACCCCACCGTGCCGCCGCCACCGGAAGGCCCGCGCTTTTGACCTTCGTGATGGCCGGAACATATAGCGCTGTGGGACCGTATAACTTCGTGCCGCCCTTTGTCTGGTGGCTGGAGAAGCGCTATCGCGAGAAGAATTACACCATCACGCCGTGAAGACGGCGAGTCCGTTCTTCAGCGCCACCTTACCGGTGGCCAGCAGATTCAGCGCTTCGGGATAGAGCTTCAGCTCCACCGCCAGCACCCGGTCCGCCAGCATCTGCGGCGTGTCATCGGGATGTACCGGAACCGTCGCTTTTGCGATCACCGGTCCGGCATCCAGCTCCGGTACCACGAAATGCACGCTGGCGCCCGACAGCGCCTCGCGCGCCTCGATCACCCGTTCATGCACCTTGGTGCCCTTGTAGGCGGGCAGTAGGGAGGGATGGATGTTGACCAGTTTTCCTTCCCAGCCGCGTACGAAGCTGTCCGACAGGATGCGCATGAAGCCAGCCAGCACCACGATATCGGGCTGGGCGCCGCGCAGCGCCACGTCCATCTCGCCGTCAAAGGCTTCGCGGGTCTTGCCATTATGGTGAATGACTTGCGTGGTAATGCCAGCAGTGCGCGCCTTGTCTAGTCCGGCCGTGCCTTCGACGTTGGAAATGACCAACACGATTTTATATCTGCCATCCTGCGCCGCGATCAGGGCGGAGAGGTTGCTGCCGCGCCCGGAAATAAGGACGGCAACGCGTTTCAAAGCTTCAAGGCCCCGCGATATACGACCTTGGCTTCGCCGCTGCCGGGCACAAGCTTGCCGATCTGCACCGCGCGATCACCGGCTTCCTGGAAGGCGTCGATGATATGGCCGGCATTTTCTTCATCGGCCACAGCCACCATGCCGATGCCGCAGTTGAAGGTGCGCAGCATTTCGCTTTCGGAGATGGCAGCTTGTTTGGCCAGCCATTGGAACACTGGGAGCACGGTGATGGCGCTCAAATCCACTTCCGCGTCCAGTCCTTCGGGCAGGCAGCGCGGCAGATTGTCGGTGATGCCGCCGCCGGTGATATGGGCCAGCCCCTTCACGCCGCCTGTCTGCATGGCTTCCAGGGCGGCGCGCACATAAAGCCGGGTCGGCGTCAGAAGCGCTTCGCCCAGCGATTTTCCCGCAGCGAATGGCGCCGCATCGCTCAGCGACAGGCCGCTTTTTTCCACCACCTTGCGCACCAGCGAATAGCCGTTGGAATGCACACCGGACGAGGCCGCACCGATCAGCACGTCGCCCGCCTTCATCGTATCCAGTTTTGGCAGGATGGCATCCCGTTCCACCGCGCCCACCGCGAAGCCGGCCAGGTCAAAATCGCCCTTGGCATACAGGCCCGGCATCTCGGCAGTCTCGCCGCCGATCAGGGCGCAGCCCGCTTCCTTGCAGGCCCGCGCGATGCCTTCCACCGTTACGGCGGCGGCCTCCACGTCCAGCTTGCCGCTGGCGTAATAATCCAGGAAGAAAAGCGGCTCGGCGCCCTGTACCACGATGTCGTTGACGCACATGGCGACCAGGTCCTGGCCGATATTCTCGAAGCGCCTAGTGTCGATCGCCAGTTTCAGCTTGGTGCCAACCCCGTCGGTGCCCGACACCAGTATGGGATCCTTGAATCCGGCCGCTTTCAGATCGAACAGCCCACCAAAACCGCCCAGATTAGCTTCGGCGCCGCGGCGGCGGGTGGATTTTGCGGCCGGACCGATGCGGTCGACCAGTGCCTCGCCGGCGTCGATATCCACGCCGGCGTCTTTATAGGTCAGGCCTTTTTCAGGATCAGGCATGGCTTTCGTTTAAGGGCAGGGTGGGGCAGGTGCAAGACGGGCGGGACGGCTGCACACAGGACCTGAGATTTTCCTGTTTTGGCATGTGCTTAGGTGCCTTCCTCCGGTCATCATGGGCCGGTATAGTCGCGCTACTCAACATAGGCTGTCTATGACCGTTCGCGCACTCTTCTTATTTGCCGCGGCTCTTATGCTGGCGGCCCCCGCCTCCGCTCAGGATTCGCTCTATACGGTTTCCGGTGTCCATGTTGATGCCGGCGCGGCCTCCACCACCGAGGCGTTCAATGCCGCCATTGCCCAGGGGCGCGGCTGGGCGTTCCAGCTCCTGTTCCGCCGTCTGACCCGCCAGGCCGATTGGGCCAACCAGCCGGCGCTGGATGCTCAATCTCTGGTGCGCATGGCGCGCGGCTTCACCGTCGCCAATGAGCGGCGCTCCACTACCCGCTATGTCGCGGACGTCACCTACATGTTCAATCCCGATGCGGTGGCGCGTGCGTTGCGCGCCGCCCAGATCGTCTATTCCCAGGCGCCGGTGCGCCGCATTATGGTGATCCCTATGTCGCCTAATGTCAGCCTCGGCCCCTGGGCCGCGGCGCTGCAGGCCCCGGCCTTCAAGGATTCTCTGGTGCCCTTCACCGTGTCCGCTCCTGAGGATGCTGCATCGCTGGCAGCACTGAACTTCGATGCTGCCACCTGGAACGATGTTTCGGCCTTGGCGATCAAGAACCATGTCAGCGAAGTCGGGTTGTTGCAGGCCTTCTATGCCAACGGCAAGATGACGGTGAATATCCGCCGCCTGGGCGCGGGCGAACAGCCAGCCAAGACCCAGGTGGACGTGCCCATGTTGCAGACGGTGGGCACCACCTATCCAGCGGCAGCGCAGGCCGCGGTGCGCGCTATGGAAGATCTGTGGAAGACGCGCAGCGCCATCGATTTTTCTCAGCGCGGCAAGCTGAACGCTGATGTGCGCATCGCCAGCCTGGAGCAATGGGGTGAGATCCAGACCGCGCTGACCGGCATTGGCAATGTCACCGGCGTGAGGGTGACCGCGATGAACATAAATTATGCTCGCATTAATCTCTCCTATATGGGCGGCGTCGATCAGTTGCGTGAGGCTGTGGGTATTGCGGGGCTGACCCTGACCAACCGTGGCGGGCAATGGATGCTCGCAAAATCGCAATGATACGCTATGTGCCGAACCTGCTTTCGGCATTGCGGCTTCTGGCCGCGCCCTTGGCGGCTTGGTTGATTCATAGCGGCCACGACACCGCCGCGCTTCTGGTATTCACCGCGGCGGGCGTCTCCGACGGGCTGGACGGTTTCATTGTCCGGCGCTGGGGCGTGACCTCGGACTTCTGCTCTTGGCTGGATCCGGCCGCCGACAAGCTTCTGATGTTGCTGTGCCTGGCCGCGCTGTTCGCCGTCAGCGTGGTGCCGCCCTGGCT
>JAPLPI010000112.1 GCA_026400305.1 Alphaproteobacteria bacterium
ATCCAGTTGGCGATGTCCCCGTCTTCGGACACCTCCATCGCGCCCAGCACCGACAGGTCGATATGGCCGCCGCGGATCATGCCGAAGCTTTCGGCCGATGAAAAATAGCTGGTCATCGGTAATTCGGTGATGGTCTGCTTGCTGGCATTGATCAGGTCGGGATCTTCTTCGCCCGGATAGGGGAAGGGTCCCATGCCCAGCATACCGTTCTCGCTCTGTAGGGTGACTTTCAAACCGTCGGGAATATAGTTGGCCACCAGGGTCGGAATGCCAATACCCAGGTTCACATAGAAGCCGACCTTCAATTCGCGCGCGGCGCGGGCGGCGATGTCTTCGCGAGACCAGCCCATTACACGCCTCCCGTGGCGGAACGGGGACGCGTCGTCACCCGTTCGATCAGCTTCTTGTAGTCACGGCCCTGGAGGATGCGCTGCACGAAAATTCCCGGCGTGTGGATGTTGTCCGGGTCCAGCTGGCCGGGCTCGACCAGCTCTTCGACTTCGACGATGGTGACCTTGCCGGCCGTGGCCATCACCGGATTGAAATTGCGCGCGGTCTTGCGATAGACGAGGTTGCCTTCGGTGTCGCCCTTCCAAGCCTTGACGATGGACAAGTCCGCCTTCAGCCAGCGCTCGCGCACATAGGTGAGGCCGTCAAACTCTTCGGTGTGCTTTCCGTCCGCCACCACCGTGCCGACGCCGGTGCGGGTGTAGAAGGCGGGAATGCCGGCACCGCCGGCGCGGATGCGCTCGGCTAGGGTGCCTTGCGGGTTCAGCTCCAGCTCTAGCTTGCCGGTGAGATAAAGCTCCTCGAACAGCTTGTTCTCGCCGACATAGGACGAAATCATCTTCTTGATCTGGCCGTTGTTCAATAGCACCCACAGGCCAAGCCCGTCGGCGCCGCAATTGTTGGCGATCAGGGTAATGTTACGGGCCCCGTCTTCCTTCAGCGCTGCGATCAGGTTTTCGGGATTGCCCGACAGGCCGAAGCCGCCCGACATCACGGTCATGCCGTCAAAGGTTAGGCCTTTGAGGGCCGACGCGGCATCGGGATAGACTTTGCTTTGGGCCACGGACGCTTTCCCTGTTCTTTCCAGCTAGTTCGCATTGCAGCATGCCCGTGCGCAAGGGACAAAGCGGCGCGCTTTCAACCCATTGATTTGTAATATTTTTGGCCTGTTCCTTGCCGCCGTGCCGGGGGGCCGGTACAACCCCCGCCAACTTCGATTTCCAGCAGATTCCCAATATGTCTTCTCAGAAACCCATTAAACCCAAGGCTAGGCTGCCGCGCGGTTTCCGCGACCGCGGCGCCGCCGAGATCATGGCCGAGCAGAAGATGCTGGCCACCATCCGCGGTGTCTATGAAAGCTACGGCTTCGATCCGCTGGAAACGCCCGCCTTCGAATATACCGACGCGCTGGGCAAGTTTCTTCCAGACGTGGACCGCCCCAATGAAGGCGTGTTCTCGCTCAAGGACGATGACGAACAGTGGATGAGCCTGCGCTATGACCTGACGGCGCCGCTCGCCCGTCATTTAGCGGCCAACTTTCAGCATCTGGCCAAGCCGTTCCGCCGCTACCAGGTCGGCAGCGTGTGGCGCAACGAAAAGCCCGGACCGGGGCGTTACCGCGAATTCACCCAGTTCGATGCCGATACGGTTGGCAGCGCCAGTGCGTCGGCCGATGCCGAACTGCTGATGATGCTGTCCGACACGCTGGAGGCGCTGGGCCTCAAGCGCGGCGATTACATCGTCAAGCTGAACAACAGGAAGCTCTTGGATGGCGTGCTGGAAGCCAGCGGCGTGGCGCTGGAAGATCGCGTGCGGCGCGGCATCGTCCTGCGCGCCATCGACAAGATCGATCGGCTTGGTGTCGAAGGCGTTTCGGGGCTGCTGGGCGAAGGGCGCAAGGATGAATCCGGCGACTTTACTAAGGGCGCAGGGCTGACCGCTGACCAGGCGCATCGCATCCTTGCCTTTGTCGCGCCCGATGCGGCGGACGAAGACGCGCACCTGCGCCAGATCGGCACCCTTGTGGGGTCCAGCGCCGTCGGCGCGGCCGGTCTCAATGAGCTGGAGCAGATTGTTCGCCTGTTGCAGGCCTGCGGCTATGGTCCCGACCGGGTGCTGTTCGACACCGGCGTGGTTCGTGGGCTCGACTATTACACCGGGGCGGTGTTCGAGGCGCAGCTGACATTCCCCATACAGAACGAGGCTGGCGAGGAAGTTGTGTTCGGCTCGGTTGCGGGCGGTGGGCGTTACGATGACCTGGTGGCGCGCTTTACCGGCCAACAGGTGCCGGCCACCGGCGTTTCCATCGGCGTGTCGCGCCTGATGAGTGCATTGACCTCGCGCGGGCTGGTGGCGGCTGCCACCTCGCCGCTGGTGGTGGTCACCGTGTTCGACAAGGCCGAAGTCGCCGCTAGCTTCGCGATGGTGCAGGAATTGCGCGCCGCCGGCATTCGCGCCGAAGCCTATGTCGGCAACGCCAAGATGGGCGACCAGTTCAAATATGCTGACAAGCGCGGCGCCGCCATCGCGGTGATCGAGGGCGGCGACGAGCGCGCCCGTGGCGAAGTTACTTTGAAGGACCTGGCGCTGGGCGCCGAGCTGGCAAAATCGGTGGAAAGCCGCGCCGAATGGGTAGCTAACCGCGAGGCGCAGAAAAGCGTTTCGCGCACAGCTCTGGTGACCGAAGTGAAGGCGATGCTGAAGGGCAGGGCCTGATGGCTGCCTTTCCCTATTACGACAGTAAGGCGATCGATACTCTGAACGGTCAGGCGGTGTCGTTGCTGGGCCTGTTCGCGTCGCGCGGTTATGGCTGCGAAGAACCGGCGGTGCTGCAGCCAGCCGAAATTTTCCTGGATCGGTCGGGCGAGGCAATCCGCCGTCGCACTTTCACGCTGATGGATCCGTCGGGTCGTGAGCTGTGCCTGCGTCCCGATCTCACCATCCCTATCTGCCGCGAAGCGGTGATGAGCAAACGCAGTTTCCCGGCGCGCATCGCCTATAATGGGCTGGTATTCCGTCACCAGCCGGGCGAAACACATCGTCCCGCCCAGTTTTTCCAGGCGGGCGTGGAACTTCTGGGCCTAGAAGACCGCGCCGCAGGTGAAACCGAAATTCTGTCTCTGGTGGTGGATGCGCTGAAGGTGTGCGGCCTGTCGGATTTCACCATCCGCATGGGCGATCTGGCGTTGTTCAATGCGTTGGTGGACGCGCTGGCACTGCCAGCGGGCTGGCGCTCGCG
>JAPLPI010000382.1 GCA_026400305.1 Alphaproteobacteria bacterium
CCTTTCACCCAGTCCGGTGCGGATGCCGGTGCTGCAGCGATGGCAGATTGCTCGGCATCAGTGAGCGACGCGGGGCCATAGCCGCCGGAAAACAACGCAGCGATGTCTTCACCGCTTTCCAGCAGCGCCGCGATGATGCGCGCGCGGGGCGCATCGCTACCCATCCGGTACGAAAGCTGCGCGCGGCGGCGCTGAGCGGAGAACACCTGCTCGGCGATGGCGCGTCGGTCCTTGGAGCCGGCAAAGCGCCGGATACGAAACCAGCTTTTGAGAAAGCGGTCGGTGGGCTGGCTGGTCTTCTCCAGCCCCTCCAGGATGTCGATGGCCATCTGCAGGCGGGCAGCCGGAGTCATCTTAGATTTTGTACCAATGCGTTTAGCCGGAAACACGGCGTTGAGGATTGCTCTTATTGAGTGTTGGCCCATTACGATCCCACCGCAACCCGAGCCTAAGGCGGCGGCGAACAGCACGAAGGCGATTACATTATCGTGCTGGAAATGTCCCCGGACGAAGTCTTTGCCATAATGCCACTGGCAAAATAGGGGAATTGACGACCATTACCCTGCTCCAGGCAGCATAACTGGAACGGTAGTTACTCCGCCGGCGCTTCGATGGTGATGTGCCTGGCGGTCAGCCGCTCCAGCACACCATTCTTGCGCAAAAGCGGCCCCATGTTGATCACCACGATGGTCTTGCCTGGCTTGTCCAGCGCCGCATCTATGGCGGAGACATATTCCGACACGTTGCGGCCATCAATATCGCTGAACTTCTGCAGCGCCGCCATGATGCAGGTGCCCAACCGCAATTCGCTGTAATTGGCCTTCACGGTCTTGATGTCGCCCACCGCCCAGGCGCGGGCGCTACGGTCCGCATGGCCCAGCGCCCAGTTCACATCTTCCACGGCTTGCGCCAGACAGGCGCGCTGTTGCTGCGGCGTCAAAGTCAGCACTTCGCGGATCGCGTCCATCGCTTCAAAGCGCGTCACCGGATCCTTGCGGATGCGCTTGCTGTAGGCCCATTTTTCTATGGTGCCGCGCGGCTCGCTGAAGGAGAAATCTTGCTTCTCCCGCAGATCCTGCTGCAGCCGTATGGCGGCGCGGATGGGAATGTCGGTACGATAGTACCTAGCATCGCCACCAACACGATCGCGCGCCGCGACGAAGCGGGCCCGCAGATCCTCCGGCAAAGAGTCTTCCAAAGTCTGGGCGTGCGGCAGGCTGAGTTCGCCGCCGTGGCGGATCAGGAACCAAGCGATATCGGTCAGAGCAATGTCGGCCTTGGGCGGCATTAGGATGGCACGCGCCCCGTCCAGCAATTCGGAGAGATACTGCTTGTTCCAGTCTAGGTCCCTGGGCAAGGCACCGGCCAGGCCCAGAAGCCAGACCTCGGAGTTGCCGCGCGTCAGGTGCCACACCGCTGGGCCGGGACGCTCGCGGACTTCCACGGCTTCGATCTCGGTCCAACTGGGCTGTACCTGCGCTTGTGCTTCAAACACCATCACAGCGAATGACAGAGAAAAAACGGCTGCTTTCCACATGCCGCGCGCGGGACTACTGCCCGCCGGGATGATAATTCGGCGCTTCGCGGGTCACGGTCACGTCATGGACGTGGCTCTCGCGAAGCCCCGCGCCAGTGATGCGCACGAACTGCGCCTTCTTGTGGAATTCCTCGATTGTGCGGCATCCGGTGTATCCCATCGCGGCACGCAGGCCACCGATGATCTGGTGCACGACGCTCGACACCGGGCCCTTGTACGCCACCTGGCCTTCGACACCCTCGGGCACAAGCTTCAGTGCATCGCGCACCTCGGCCTGGAAATAACGGTCGGCACTGCCACGCGCCATGGCGCCCACGCTGCCCATACCGCGATAACCCTTGTAGGAACGGCCCTGGTACAGGAACACTTCGCCGGGCGATTCTTCTGTACCGGCCAGCAGCGAGCCCACCATCGCGACCGACGCGCCGGCCGCCAGCGCCTTGGCCAGGTCTCCGGAATATTTTATACCTCCATCACCGATCACCGGAACCCCGGCATCGCGAGCCGCCGACACGGCATCCATGATGGCAGTCAGCTGCGGCACACCCACGCCAGCCACGATGCGCGTGGTGCAGATCGAGCCCGGACCAATGCCAACCTTGACGGCGTCGGCGCCCGCATCAATCAGTGCGCGCGCACCTTCGGCGGTGGCAACATTACCGCCGGCCACCTGGACATAATTACTGGCCTTCTTGATGCGGGTGATGGCCTCCAGAACGCCGCGCGAATGGCCATGGGCGGTATCCACCATGATTACGTCGCATTCCGCTTCGATCAGGCCCATGGCACGGGCATAGCCGTCCTCGCCGACGCCAGTGGCGGCGGCGACGCGCAGACGGCCGCGATCATCCTTGCAGCTGTTGGGATATTTCTGAGCCTTCTCGATATCCTTGACCGTGATCAGCCCGACGCAGCGATAGGCATCGTCCACCACTATGATCTTCTCGATGCGGTGCTGGTGCAGAAGACGCTTAGCCTCGTCCGGCTTCACACCTTCGCGCACCGTGATCAGCTTGTCCCTGGTCATCAGCTCCGACACCTTCTGGCGCGGATCGGCGGCAAAGCGGACATCACGGTTGGTGAGGATACCTACCAGCTTGCCTGCGCCCTTGGCGTCGACATTCTCAACCACAGGCACACCTGAGATACGATGCCGCTCCATCAGCGACAGGGCATCGGCCAGGGTAGCGCCAGGCCCGATGGTCACCGGATTGACCACCATGCCGCTTTCATAGCGCTTGACCCGGCGAACATGCTCGGCCTGCTCTTCGATCCCTAGGTTCTTGTGGATCACGCCCATGCCGCCGAGCTGGGCCATGGTGATGGCCATTTCGGATTCGGTGACGGTGTCCATGGCGGCGGAAATGATGGGGATATTCAAGGAGATGGCGCGGGTGAGCCGCGTCTGCGTGCGGGTCGAGCCGGGCAGGATCTGCGAGTAGGCCGGCACGATCAGCACGTCGTCGAAAGCGAAGGCTTCTTCGATCCGAG
>JAPLPI010000070.1 GCA_026400305.1 Alphaproteobacteria bacterium
GGTCTTCTGCCGCAATGTACTGATGTATTTCGACACCGCCACGCGGCTGGATGTGCTGGACCGCATCGTCGACACTATGGTGCCGGAAGGGCTCTTGCTGCTCGGGGAAAATGAAACGCCAGGCCGCGCCGGCTTTGCGCCCAGCGCCGAGGGGCCAGGCTTTTCCCGCTCAGGCGTTCCAGCACCTTGATAGGCGCGCGTTCCGGCTGCGCCATCTGGTCCACATCCAGGTGGAAGGTCTGCTCTAGCGCGAATTCCCCGCCCATCGCCGCATGCAGCACCATATCGGTGAAGACCATCCAGCAGCTTCCAGGTGAAAACTCGACTTTCTGATGCTGGCTGTTTTTCTGGAAAGCGTCGTCGAGCTTGGCGTTGTCGTGCAGCGACAGCATCAGCTCGTCATATAGGCTGCGGCGGCCGCGGGTGACACCCAGCTTGTCGAACAGCCAGGACTTACCGGGCATATGAGGGCCAACCTTGGGCAGGAAGGTGCGTGCGAAATCCTCGAATGGCTCGCCGACATGCCAGTGGCGCGGTGAGGTGGGCGCGACATTGGCGAAGAAGCGCAGTATGCGGCGCCCCCGCATGGGATGGGAGGGAAAGGCATCGATGTGCAGAATCCGGTCATCACTGATCTTGGACTGGCTGCGGCCTTTCACCTGCACCGGACGGAAGGATGTGCGGGCGCGCTCGATATCGCGATAGGGCAGAAGGCCGGCGACCAGCGATGACGTACTGTCCGCGAAGCGCGCCATCATCGCCGCTAGGTCCTTGGCGGGTTTGCCGGTCAGGGAGGTGGACTGCAGCTTGCCGCTGGGATCCCGCGAGATGTTCTTTGCCTTGCCGTCTGAGACCCGCGGATCCAGGAATTGCTTTTCATTTTCCGCCAATGTGAAGGCCAGATCCGGGAAAAACAGCACGGCGCCACCTTCTAGGCCTGCGAGCGCGCGGGCCTTTGTTTCCGGGGCATAGGGTCCGGTCCAACTGGCGATGGGCAGTGTCTCAAGCATCCGTCATGGCCTCGTAGATCAGGGTGCGTAGGTCGCGGCGCAGTTTCATCCGCCGCGCGGTGTCCGTGATCACCTGGGTCATGAATATCACGGCCATGTCTTTGGCGGGGTCGACAAAGAAGGCAGTGGATGCCATGCCGCCCCAGGCGAACTCCCCCGGGGAGCCCGGAATGCCCACCCGCGCCGGGTCCAGGGTTACCGCGACACCCAGTCCGAAGCCGATGCCGCGATAGCCGCTTTCGTTGAAGGCATCGGCGGTGGGCGACAGGTCCGCGATCTCTTTGCCGCCTGGAAGCTGGTTGCGGGTCATCAGGGCCACGGTTTCGGGTTTCAGCAACCGCACCCCGTCCAGCTCGCCTTTGTTCAGCAACATGCGGCAGAAACGCAGATAATCGGTGGCCGTGCCAGCAAGGCCCCCGCCGCCGGATTCCAGCTTTGGCGGCGCAAAATAATTGGCATTGGGATAGGAATCGAAAAGCTCTAGCTTTGCGTTTTTCTGCATATAGCAGGCGGCAAAACGGCCTTGCTTGCTTTGAGGCAGCGCAAAATCAGTATCGGGCATTTTCAGCGGCGTCAGGATTTTTTGCCGCACAAAGTCCGCGTAATCCTGGCCGGACACGATCTGCACCAGATACCCCAGCACGTCGGTCGCCACCGAATAAATCCAGTAATCGCCCGGCGAATATTCCAGCGGCTGGCTTGCCAGTTGCGCGATCATCGCGGGCAGGCCGCCCTGCGTATCCATTTCGGAAATGCCCAAGGCGCGATAGGCGGCGTCGACCGGCGTGCGGTTGTGAAAGCCATAGGTAAAGCCGGCGGTATGGCGCATCAGGTCCCGCACTGTCATGGCGCGCGAAGGTGTGCTGCCATCGGCCAGTTTCAGGGTGGCGAACTGCGGAATGAAGCGCGCCACCGGATCGTCCAGCCCGATGCGGCCCTGTTCCAGTAGCATCAGCAGTGTCACGCTGGTGACTGGCTTGGTCATGGAATACAGCCGGAAGATCGCGTTCTCTCGCATCGGGACGTGGTTTTCTCGGTCGATCTCGCCCAGCAGGCTGAGATGGGCGATGGCGCCGCGCCGCCAGATCAGGGTTAGGGCGCCGGGCAGGGCGCCAGCCGCGATCTGGCCTTCCAGCATCTGCGGGATGCGCGACAGTTTTTGCTCTGAAAAACCCGATGCCGTGGTCATGGCTGCGGTTATACTAAGCCCCGTGATGAATGACAGGTCCCAAAACTGGCCGGCAATGACCCTGGCACAGGCGCATGCGCGCCTGACCGCGCCGGGCGCCCCGTTCGAGACCGTGCCGGTGATGGTGCGCGGGCGGACGACCGCGGTGTGGAAGAACGTCCCGGCTACGGCGTCTGAAGCCTTTGCCCGGGCGCGCACCCATGGCGAGCGGGAATTCCTGGTCTATGGGCAGGAGCGCGTCAGCTACGACGCGTTTGCCCGCGCCGTTCTGGCCGTGGCGGCGCTGCTGGTCCAGCGCGGTTTGCAAAAAGGCGACCGTGTCGCGCTGGTGATGCGCAACCTGCCGGAATGGCCGGTGGTGTTCATGGGCGCATTGCTGGCCGGGGCCATCGCCGTGCCGCTGAACGCCTGGTGGACCGGCACAGAGCTTGCCTATGCCATTCTGGATTCCGGCGCCCGCTTTGTTTTTGCCGATGCCGAGCGTCTGGCGCGGCTGGCGGATCTTCCGCCGACGCAACCCATTGTCGCCCGCGCTGCCAATGCGCCGGCCGGCGTGACGGTGCTGGAAGATGTGATCGGCACACCGGGTCATTGGGCGGATTTGCCGGAAGGGGTGATGCCCGATGTCGTGCTGTCGCCGGAAGACGACGCCACCATCTTCTATACCTCCGGTACCACCGGCACGCCCAAAGGCGCGCTGGGTACGCATCGCTCGCTGACCACCAACATCTTTGCTGCGCCTTTTTCCGAGGCGCGCAATGCGCTGCGGCGTGGCGATGCGCTTAAGCCGCCGACGAAACAGCGCGTCACCTTGCTGGCAGTGCCCTTCTTCCATGTCATCGGCAGCTTGTCGGTTTTTCTGCCCAATATGGTGGCGGGCGGCAAGCTGGTGCTGATGCGCAAGTTCGAGCCGGACGAAGCGCTGGGGCTGATTGAAAAGGAGCGCGTTACGGTGACAGGGGGGGTGCCCGCCGTGCCGCTGGCGTTGCTGGAACAGGCCAAGGGCCGCGATCTGTCGTCGCTGCAACTGATCACCTTTGGCGGCGCGCCGTCGCCGCCTTCCCTGGCGGGGCGCATTCGCAAAAATCTGGGCGCCATGCCGGGGCAGGGCTGGGGCATGACGGAGACGTCGGCCACCTGCGCCACCCATTCGGCGGAAGACTATCTGCACCGGCCGGAAAGCTGCGGGCCTGCGCTGCCGGTCAGCGGCCTGAAAATTCTCTTTAATGGCATCGAGCAGCCCCCCGGCATCGCGGGCGAGCTTTGGGCTTTTGGTCCCAATATCGTGAAAGGCTATTGGAATCGTCCCGACGCCACGGCCGCCGCATTTCGCGATGGCTGGCTGAAAACCGGCGATGTGGCCATGCTGGACGGCGAAGGATTCTGCACCATACTGGACCGCGGCGAAGACATGCTGATCCGCGGCGGCGAGAATATCTATTGCATCGAAGTGGAAAATGTCCTGATCCAGCATCCGGCGGTGGTCGATGCCGCGTTGATCGGCCTGCCGCATTCCATCCTGGGAGAAGTGCCGGCCGCGCTTGTCCAGACGCGTCTCGGTATTGATGTGAGTGAAGGGGAACTGCGTGAATTCGCCGCCGCGCGGCTGGCCGCCTTCAAGGTGCCCCAGCAGCTGTGGATCAGTCAGGATGTCCTGCCGCGCAACGGAGGCGGCAAGTTGGTCAAAAGCGCCTTGCGCCGGTTGTTCGGCACATGAGTCTTTTCGTCACCCACCGCATCTCCATTCCCGATGGCGAGCTGGAAGAAAGCTTCATCCGCAGTTCGGGGCCGGGCGGCCAGAACGTCAACAAAGTGTCCAGCGCCGTGCAGCTGCGTTTTGATGTACGCAATTCACTCAACCTGACCGATGCCGCCCGCGAAGCCTTGCTGCGCGGCGGCAAGCTGACCCGCGATGGCGTGCTGGTGATCACCGCACAGCGTTTTCGCGAACAGGGGCGCAATCGCGCCGATGCGCGCGAACGCCTGGTTGCCATCATCCGTGAGGCCGCCACGCCCAGGCTGGTCCGCCGTCCGACCAAGGTGCCCAAGTCCAGCAAGCGCAAGCGACTAGACGGCAAGAAGCATCGCACCGAGATCAAGCGCGGGCGGTCGCAAATAGATTAGGGCCGCGACAGCATGTCCACGATCAGGTCGCACAACCGGTCGGGATCGAAGGACTTGACCAGGGTGCGGATCTCGCGCGCCCGCAGCGTCGAAGGCGGCGGCCGGTCGGCGGCATAGGCCGTCATCAACGGCACTTTCAGTTCGGGACGCAGCTTCAGCGACGTCTCAACCAGTTCATAGCCGTCCATTTTGTGCATCACGATATCGGACAAGAGCAGGGTGGCGTCGGGCTAATCCTTCACAAGCTGAAGTGCCTCAACGCCATCGGGGGCCCTGCTCACCGTCACGCCCTTGGTGATCAGCATGGCGGCGATCAGCCCGCGCAGCTGCGTCTCGTCCTCGGCCAAAATCACCTGGCTCATGCTACGTCTCTGTTGCGGGCCGGTTCGCCGCGTTTCCGCGGCTAACTCCAGAGCCAGGCCGGGTCGCTGCGGGCTTTTGTCGGCAAGGGGGCTCACAGCGACACTTTTGCCTACCAAACGGTGCGTATACGGACAATTGGACCGTTTTGCGCAAATCTCTGGTGGCGTTACCGGATCGTCGCAATCGAGGCTATATATTGGCCCTATGCTGGAATCGCTTGCACGTCTGCGCAGCCATACTTGGCCCCTTGTTATCGGCATGACCGCCGGTGGGGCGGCGGTGGTGTTCGCGGGGCCGGCCCTGTTCTGGGGTCTGGTGGCCCTGGGGTTGGCGGCCGTGCTGATCATCCAGTTTGTCACCTTCCAGGAGCCGATCCTGCGCCCCCCCGAACAGAACCTGGACGAGCCGCTGGCGCTGCTGCCGCCGCTGACCCGCCTGTTGCTCGAACGTCTGCCCATGCCGGTGATGCTGCTGGATGATAACGAGATGGTGCTGTTCGCTAATCAGTTCATGCGCGAGGTTCTGGGGCCAGGGCTGGACCGCAAGCGCGCTTCGTCTGTTCTGCGTAATCCCGAAGTACTGGCGGCAATCGCCGGCGCGGGGCTCGGCGAGTCCGCTGATGTTCCGCTCACCTTGCCAGTGCCGGTGGAGCGGCATTTCCAGGCCTATACTGCGCGCATCAGCGTGGCGCCGCCGGTGACCGTGCTGCTGCTGCACGACCTCACCACGGTCCGGCGCAGCGAGCAGTTGCGCGCCGACTTCATCGCCAATGCCAGCCACGAATTGCGCACCCCGCTGGCCGTGGTGTCGGGATTCATTGAGACCCTGCGCGGGCTCGCCAAGGACGATACCGAAGCGCGCGAGAAGTTCCTGGAAATCATGACCAACGAAACCGCGCGGATGCGCCGACTGATCAACGATCTGCTGTCGCTCAGCCGCATCGAGATCAACGAGCATGTGAAGCCGCAGGGCCGGGTGGAGCTGGAAAGCGTGGTGCGCCAGGCGGCGGCGGCGCTGAAGCTGCTGGCGGCGCAGGACGGCATTGCCGTGGTGGTGGACGCAGCCGCCGATGTGCCCGAGGTGAATGGCGACCAAGATTAACTGCTTCAGCTGTTCCAGAACCTGATCCACAATGCCATCAAGTATGGTCGGGAAAACGGCACGGTGCGGATCACGGTCGGCCGGTCCGACGGCCAGGTCTTTGCGGCGGTGCGTGACGATGGCGAAGGTATCGCCCCCAGCGCCATCCCCCGCTTGACCGAGCGATTCTACCGAGTGGACGTCAAACGTTCCCGCGAACGGGGCGGCACGGGGCTGGGCCTAGCCATCGTCAAGCATATCGTCAGCCGCCACCAGGGCCGCCTCAGTATCGAAAGCCAGTTGGGGGAGGGCAGCACTTTTACCGTCTTTCTGCCGGCCGCACCCGCGGAAATCCCAGCAAAAGTGCTCGCTCCAGAGTCTGTCACGAATATGTTATAAAATAGTCGCATATGAGTGGCGTGAACCGCTTAAGCGGGCATCACACTAGGTGGAAACCGCGCGATGACTGAGCATACCGTCAAATCCTTTGGGGAGCAGCTGGAAGCCCTGTCCGCGCTGGTCGCCCAGATGGGTGGCTTGGCCGAGGCCCAGTTCGCCGCCGCCATCGAAGCCATCGCCCGGCGCGATTCGATCGCGGCCGAACGCGCCGTGGGCGGTGATGCCCGCATCGATGAAATTCAGCAGGAGATTGAAGAACGCGCCCTGAAGCTTCTGGCCCTGCGCCAGCCCATGGCGGTGGACCTGCGCGAGACTCTGGCCACGATCAAGACCGCTGCGGAGCTGGAACGTATCGGCGATTTGGCTAAGAACATCGCCAAGCGCGCCATGGTGCTGAACCGCGAACCCCCGATCCGGTTGACGCAGTCGCTGGCCCGCATGGGCAAGGCGGCGCAGAACCAGCTCAAGCAGGTGCTGGACGCTTTTTCCAACCGCAATGCCGAGGAAGCCGAAGTGGTATGGAACCGCGATGGCGAGATCGACGAGATCTACAACAGCATGTTCCGCGAACTTCTGACTTACATGATGGAAGATCCGCGGACCATCGGGATGTGCACGCACCTGCTGTTCGTCGCCAAGAATATTGAACGCAGCGGCGACCATTGCACCAACATTGCCGAGGTCGTGTACCACATGGTGCGCGCCGAGCATCTGGCCAACAACCGCCCCAAGGCGGACACCACCAGCGAAACCGCCGTACCCTACGAGACACACGCATGACAAAACCCACCGTCTTGGTTGCCGAAGACGAAGGCGCACTGGTCACTCTGCTGCGCTACAATCTGGAGCGCGAGGGTTATCGGGTGCTGGAAGCACGCGATGGCGAGGAAGCGCTTTTGGTTGCCGCCGAAGAACAGCCAGACCTGGTGGTGCTGGACTGGATGCTGCCCCAGCTTTCGGGCATCGAGGTCTGCCGCCGCCTGCGCGGCCGCCAGGAAACACGCAATGTGCCGATCATCATGCTGACGGCGCGGGGCGAGGAATCGGACCGCATCCGCGGCCTGGATACCGGCGCCGACGACTACCTGACCAAGCCCTTCTCTATGACCGAGCTTTTGGCGCGCCTGCGCGCTGTGCTGCGCCGCATCCGCCCCTCTCTGGCGGAAGATGTGATCGTGGTGGGCGATATCGAGATGGATCGCGCCGCCCACCGGGTGCGCCGCGCCGGCACCGAAGTGCATCTTGGTCCCACCGAATACCGGATGCTGGATCACCTGATCCAGCATCCGGGCCGGGTGTTCAGCCGCGAACAGCTGCTGGATGCGGTTTGGGGCAGCGATGTCTATGTCGAAGCGCGCACCGTGGACGTGCATGTCGGCCGTTTGCGCAAGGCGCTGAATATCGAAGGCGTCGCTGACCCGATCCGCACGGTGCGCTCGGCCGGCTATTCTCTGGACTCGGCGAACGTCAACGTGCCCTCGGCTGCCTAAAGCAATTTTCTGATGTGCCCTTCTAGGCTTTCGGGCACCACTTTTGGTGCGTAGCGCGCCACGGTCTGGCCTTCGCGGTTCACCAGGAACTTGGTGAAATTCCACTTGATCATCGACGTGCCCAGGAAGCCACGTTTCCTGGTCTTGAGATGGCGGAACAAAGGATGGGCCTTGCCGCCATTGACGTTCACCTTCGAGAACATGGGGAAGGTGACGCCGAAATTTTCGCGGCAGAAGCGGGTGATCTCGCTCTCGGTGCCGATCTCCTGGGACATGAACTGGTTGCAGGGGAAACCCAGCACCGTCAGGCCATCGCCTTCCAGCCTTTCATGCAGCTTCTGCAGCCCGGCATATTGGGGCGTCAGCCCGCAGGCGCTGGCGGTATTGACGATCAGCAGCACGCGCCCGCGCCATTTTCCCAGAGAGGCATGCTCGCCGTTCAGCAGTTGCGCGGAAAATTCATAGACGCTCATGGCGAAAATCTTGCCATGACATGGCCGTCAGATGCTAGCCCGCTTGCGCAGGGTCAGCCGACCATTCTTCCCTTGTTATCCTTTACCTCGCGGCGGGTCTGCTGCGGCTGATAGGCCTTGCGGGCATGGGCTTCGCAATAGGGCGAGCCGGACTTGGGGCTGTGGCCGCAGAAGTGGAATTGGGACGCGGCGGGATCGCCGATCGGCCAGCGGCACATGCGATCGGAAATCGTCAGCACCGTGGCGTGGCTGCCGTCTTCCAGCTGCAGGGGGTCTTCCTCGACCACCGGGGCCGGCGGGGTATGGCTGCGCACCGACGGCACCTTGGGCGCCATGGGCAGGCGCGGGCGTTCGGAACGGGACGGGCTGGCGCGGCCAGCTAGGCCCAGTCGGTGGACCTTGCCGATAACGGCGTTGCGGGTGACCCCGCCCAATGCGCGGGCGATTTGGCTGGCCGAGAGACCCTCGGTCCACAAAGTCTTGAGCTGTTCGACGCGGTCGTCCGACCAATTTGCCTGTGTCATGCCTCTCGCTCCTGCTTGGCCAGGGCGGGTTCTTTCAACCCCCCCGGTCACCAGATACAGTATCCCCGCCATTAATCAGCACAAGCGCTGCGGTGCAATCTCAACCCCTTGTCCACATGAATCCGGGAGTACCGACAGGGTTGCATACCGCCCATGCCGGCCGGTGGCGGGGTTGTAGGACCGTCACGGAAAGCAGATAAACGGGGCTTCCCAGCCTTGCTTTGTATTTTTATTTCAATCTGTACAGGCGTTTGGCATCAGCCTGGCCGCCTTCCAACAAGACAAGAGGAGTCGTCCCGTGTTCCCGGCTTTGCTTCCCACCTATAATCGGACAGATGTCGCATTCGTCCGTGGCGAGGGTTCTTACCTTTTCGCCGAGGATGGCAAGCGATACCTGGATTTCGGGGCGGGCATCGCCGTCAACGCATTTGGCCATGCCAATGCGCGGCTGGTTTCGGCACTGACCAAACAGGCCCAGACCCTGTGGCACACCTCCAACCTCTACCGGGTGCCGGGCCAGGAAAGCCTGTCCAAAAAGCTGGTTGCCAATACATTTGCCGACACAGTGTTCTTCACCAATTCGGGCACCGAGGCGATCGAGCTCGCCATCAAGATGGCGCGGCGTTACCAATTTGCCAGCGGCCATCCCGAGCGCTTCCACATCGTCAGCTTCGAGGGTGCCTTTCACGGCCGCACCTATGCCGCCATCAATGCTGGCGGCAACGAAAAGTACCTGGAAGGCTTCGGGCCCAAGATGCCCGGCTTTGATCAAGTGCAGGCTGGTGATATTGCGGGGGTGAAGAAGGTGGTCGGCTCGCAAACTGCCGCCATCATCATCGAGCCCTTGCAGGGCGAAAGCGGCGTCAAACAGATTGCGCCAAATTTCCTCAAGGCCCTGCGCAAGCTGTGCGACGACAATGACATCCTGCTGATCTTTGACGAGATCCAGACGGGCTTGGGCCGGACCGGCAAGTTCTTTGCCTATGACTGGCTGGGCATCACGCCCGACATCATGACCGTGGCCAAGGCGCTGGGCGGCGGCTTCCCCGTCGGCGCGGTGCTGGCCACCGCCGAGGCCGCCAAGGGTATGACCGTGGGTACCCATGGCACCACCTATGGCGGCAATCCGCTGGCCATGGCGGTGGGCAATGAAGCCATCGACATGATCCTGGAGCCTGGCTTCCTGGATCACGTCAACAAGATCGCGGGCTATCTGCATCAGCAGCTAGGTGCGCTGACGGCGGCCCATCCGGACGTATTTGAAAGCGTGCGCGGCCAGGGGCTGATGATCGGCCTGAAAATGAAAACCGACGCGGCCGCCTTCATCGCCGCGGCCCGTGCCAACGGGCTGGTGGTCCTGCCGGCGGGCGACAATGTCGTGCGCCTGCTGCCGCCATTGACCCTGACCGAGAAAGAAGCCCGCGAAGGGCTGGATTTGTTGAACAAGACCGCTTCACAGATCGAAGCGCGGAAAGCAGCCGCCCAATGAACGCGTCCCTGAAAACCAACCCCAAACACTTTCTGGACCTGTCCGATCACGACAGCGCCACCCTGAAGGCGATCATCGCCGACGCCAAGGCGCGCAAGCAAGCGCGCACCGGCCTGTCCAAGGGCGCGCTCGACGCCGACCGCCCGCTGGACGGCAAGGTGCTGGCGATGATCTTCGACAAGCAATCCACCCGCACCCGCATTTCCTTCGATATGGCGGCGCGGCAGCTGGGCGGCAGCGCCCTGATGCTGACCGGCAACGAGATGCAGCTGGCGCGCGAGGAAACCATTGCCGACACCGCGCGGGTGATTTCGCGTTACGTGGACGCGGTGATGATCCGCCTGCTGGACCATGAGATGGTCGAGGACCTGGCCGCCAATGCGTCGGTCCCTGTCATCAACGGCCTGACAAAATGGTCCCATCCCTGCCAGATCATGGCGGATATCCTGACTTATGAGGAGCACAAGGGTTCCATCGCCGGCGCCAAGATGTGCTGGAGCGGCGATGGCAACAATGTGCTGACCAGCTGGGTGCATGCGGCGGTGAAGTTCGGCTTCACTCTGAATGTGGCGTCCCCGCGCGAACTGACAGTGGACCAGGAAACCCGCGACTGGGCGGCGCCCAGCGGGTTGGTGAATTTCACCACTGACGCGCTGGCTGCGGCCGAAGGCGTGGACTGTGTCGTCACCGACACCTGGGTCTCGATGGGCGACGACAATGCCACCAAGCGCCAGAACCTGCTCAAGCCCTTCCAGGTGAACAGCGAGCTGATGAAGCTGGCCAAAAAGGACGCCATCTTCATGCATTGCCTGCCGGCCCATCGCGGTGACGAGGTCACCGATGCGGTGATTGACGGGCCGCGGTCCGTGGTGTTCGACGAGGCCGAGAACCGCCTGCACGCCCAGAAGGCGATACTGGCATGGGTGCTTTCTTGAAAAGCCGCCCGGCCAGCGCCATATAGCGGTTCATGCCTGACAAAATAGAACCCGCGTCGCCCTATGGCGACTTTGTCCTGATGAGCTGCGGGTGCGCGGCGTGCGCGGCTATGCCCGGCTGGACAAGGCGCGCTTCGAGGCGCTGGCGGAGAAAGACTTTGCGCGCTTGGCGGGCAAGGGCGCGCTGGCCATCACCATTGAGCCAAAGGTCGGCGGTAAAACATATCAGGGCATTGTCGAACTCTCCCCCGAGGGTATCGGTGCTTCGGCGGAAACCTATTTCTCCCAGTCCGAACAGCTGCCCACCGTGATCAAGCTGGCGGCGTCGCCGCTCTATGTGGCGGGCGACAAGACCCCGCACTGGCGCGCCGGCGGCATCATGCTTCAGATGACGCCGGATGCGGCCAAGGCGGGGACGGAAAGCCGGTCCGACGACTTTGACCGGCTCTCGATCCTGCTGAAAACCGTTGAAGACTTGGAGCTGGTGGATACTTCACTGGCGCCCGAGACCTTGCTGTGGCGGCTGTTCAACGAGGACGAAGTGCGCGTGCAGCCACCCGAGCCGATGGGGTTCCGCTGCGACTGTGATGCGGACCGCATTGCCACGGTGCTTAAAGCCTATGCTCCCGAGGAGCGTGCCAGCCTGGCCGATCCCGACGGCATCATCCGCGCCAGCTGACCGCTTCCATCTGGTTGGCGCCGGTCAACTCTCGCGCCAGGCGGATGGCGGCGGAGTCTTCGTCCATCACTAGGCCCGGATACTGGGCGTGCAGCGTGGTGTGGAACGCCGCTTCCGGCGCGCGTTGCTGGTATTTTGGCAGTATCTCGGCAGCGGCACGGTGCTTGATCCGCGCGATGATGGCGTTCGGATTGCGGTCTGGTAGAGCACGATATTCCCAGGTCACTTCCGTTTCCTTGGCCAATATGTTCACCGCCGTGCCGCCATGGATCACCGTCGCCTGCACCGTGGAATGGGGCGGATCAAAACGCGAGTCGATATCGGCGCGCAGCTCGTCCCACACCTTGTCCAGCAGGGCGACAAACTCGCCCGCCATCATCACGGCATTGGCACCCTTTTCCGGGCCGCTGGAATGATGTTCTCGCCCGCAGCAGCGGGTCACCAGCTTGGCGCCACCTTTGTGCGCGCCCACGATTTTCATTAGGGTGGGCTCGCCGATGATCGCCAAGGCGGGCTTGAGGTTCTGCGCCTTCAGATCATCCAGCAGGCCTTTCACGCCGGCGCAGCCGACTTCTTCGTCATAAGATAGCGCAAAATGAATGGGCTTTTTGAGCCTGGCCTTGCCGATTTCCGGCGCCAGCGCCAGGGCGGTACCGACAAAGCCTTTCATATCGCATGCGCCGCGGCCGAACAGCTTGCTGCCACGCACCTCCGGCTTGAAGGGGTTGGATGACCAGTCCTGGCCGTCGACCGGTACCACGTCGGTATGACCCGACAGCACAAAGCCGCCATCGCCGTCGGGGCCGAAGGTGGCAAACAGGTTTGCCTTGGCGTTGCCTTCGTCATAGGTGCGCCGGCAGCGGGCGCCGGATTTTTCCAGCAACGCCTGGGCGTAATCGATCAGCGCCAGGTTGGAATTGCGGCTTGTGGTGTCGAACCCGATCAGGTCCTTGACGATATCGAGCGTGTTCATTGGTCGTTACGCGACGCTGGATTGCCGATGATGTTGAGGAATTCGCGGCGAGTGTCGGAGTTATCACGGAAGGCGCCCAGCATGGTGGAGGTCACCATGGTGACGCCGGTCTTGTGCACGCCACGCGTGGTCATGCACTGGTGCGCCGCCTCGATCACCACCGCCACGCCCTTGGGCCGAAGAACCTTCTCGATCGTGTTGGCGATCTGGGCGTTCATCTTTTCCTGCACCTGCAGGCGGCGGGCATAGGCTTCCACCACCCGCGCCAGCTTGGAGATCCCGACGACGCGGTTGGTTGGCAGATAGCCGACATGGGCGCGGCCAATGATGGGAGCGAGGTGATGCTCGCAATGACTTTCAAAACGGATGTCGCGCAGGATCACCATGTCGTCATAGCCTTCGATCTCTTCGAAGGTGCGGGTGAGATATTCCTCCGGGTTCTGATCATAGCCGCTGAACCAGTCTTCGAACGCCTTGGCGACGCGGGCGGGGGTGTCGGCTAGGCCTTCGCGTGAGGGGTCATCGCCTGCCCAGCGCAAAAGGGTGTGGACGGCCTTTTCGGCCTCTTCGCGGGTTGGCTTGCTCATAAGGAAGTTTCGCCCGCAGCGACAGGCGTTTCAACCGCAAGTTCCAAATGGTTGATTTTTTTAGCGCTCAGGTTTGCGCCTACGCTAATGAATCTGCCTACGTTCATAGGGACTTTCCAGCAGGAAAGTGGGGATTTCAGCCTCGAAATTCTCGCCCGATGCACTGCGCATCTGGTAGTGGCCGGTCATGGTACCTGAGGCCGTCTCTAGCGGGCAGCCGGACGTGTACTGGAAGCTCTCCCCCGGCGAGATCACCGGCTGGGCGCCGACTACGCCGTCGGCGCGCACTTCCTGCACCCGGCCCGCACCGTCCATGATGTTCCAGTAGCGCGACAACAGCTGCACGGGTTCCTTGCCGCGGTTCTCGATGGTCACGGTGTAGGACCAGACATAGCGGTCGTCTTCCGGATCGGACTGGTCGTCCAGATAGGCCGGCCTTACCGATACGCGGATGGCCCGCGTCTCCAGTGCATACTGGTGACCCAAGGCTTCTTCCAATTCACTGTGTTCCAATCCAAACATGGAACAATTATCGGGGGGCGGGGTGGGCTGCGCAAGCGGCAATTGCGCGCAATGGTTAGCGCGGCAAAAAAATTCCAGCACCGCCGCGCTTTAACGCAGCTCGACGGTGACTTCGGTCTTCACGGAATTGGCGATGAAGCAGGCTTCGTGCGCGGGGCGGTGAATTCTTTCCAGGGGTGCCGCGTCTGCGCTGCACACGCCTTTGGGCCGCAAAATGAAGCGCGTGATCCAGAGCTTGCCGCCATGCGTTCCTGGCAGGCGGATGCTGTGTTTGGCCATTACGCCACCTTCAGGGCCTGATCTAGATCTTCGCAAAGATCCTCGGTGTCTTCCAGCCCGACCGACAGGCGCAGCATGCTGCTGGTGATGCCGGCGGCGGCGCGCGCCTCGGGGGTCATTTTCTGATGGGTGGTGGTTTCGGGATGGGTGAGAAGGCTCTTGGCGTCGCCCAGGTTGTTGGAGATGTCGATCAGGCCCAGAGCGTTGGCCAGGCGGAAGGCCGCCGGCTTGCCGCCTGCCACTTCGAACGCCAACACGCCGCCGCCGCCATCCATCTGCGCCTTGGCCAGGTTGTGCTGGGGATGATCCGGACGGAAGGGATAGAGGACCCGCGTCACTTTCTTGCTGCCGGCCAGGAAGTCGGCCACGCGCTGGGCGTTCTCGCAATGCTGCTTCATGCGCAGCTCGAGAGTCTCCAGGCTTTTCAGATGCAGCCAGGCATTGAACGGACTTATGGTGGGGCCGGTGTTGCGCAGGAACTGCTGCAGATTCTCGTCCAGGAAATCCTGGCGGCACAGGATCATCCCGCCCATGGCGCGGCCCTGGCCGTCAATGAACTTGGTGGAGGAATGCACCACGATATGGGCGCCGAACTCCATCGGCCGCTGCAGCGCGGGGCTAGCAAAGGCATTGTCCACCACCAAGCGGGCGCTGCCGGATTCCGCGATCTTCGCCACGGCGGCGATGTCCACGATCGCCAGGGTGGGATTGGAGGGCGTTTCCACGAACAGTAACCGGGTTTCCGGACGCATCGCCGCAGCCCAGGCGGACAGGTCGCTGCCTTCGACAAAGGTGGTGGTAATGCCGAAGCGCGGTAACACGCTTTCCAGCACATAGCGGCACGAGCCGAACAGCGCACTGGCCGATACGACATGATCGCCGGTCTTCAGGTCCGCCAGGAACACGGCGGTGACGGCTGCCATGCCGGTGGCGGTGGCACGCGCGACGGGCGCGCCTTCCAGCTGCGCCATGCGTTCCTCGAACATGGTGATCGTGGGATTAGCCAGGCGGGTATACTGATAGCCCGGGCTTTCGCCCTTGAAGCGGGCCTCGGCTTCTTCCGCCGCGTTATAGGCATAGCCGGCGGTGAAAATCAGCGGTTCGCAGGTTTCTTGGAAGGCTGTTCGCACCTGGCCGCCGCGGACCGCCTGGGTGCGCCTGCGCCATTTTCCGGTTTTTTTGTTCGTCGCCATAAGCCCTTGTCCTTGAGGACGTGTTATGTCGCGCGGTTGCCCCACAGGGGTCAAGAACATAAGCTTTATAAGAAATTCGCAGGGGGACGCCCGGCCCTCGAAAAAGCAGGTATTTGCGAGATGAAACGCCTGTTTCTGCTGCGTCATGCTAAGGCCCAGCCGCAGGACGGAACCGCCGAAGACTTCGACCGCCCCCTGATGCTGGCGGGTATGCAGGATGCCGACGCCATGGCGCGCTATCTGCGCAAGAGCGATTATCGTGTCGAGCTGATCCTGTGCTCCTCGGCGGTACGCACCACCCAGACCGCCGAACTGGTGCTGCAGCAGCTGGAAAGCGAAATCGAATATCGCGAAAATCTTTACCTGGCCGATTCCGCCCGGATCGTGGCGGCGGTGCGCGGCGCCCCCGTGGCAGGTTCTTCCCTGATGATCGTGGGCCACAATCCCGGATTGGAAGCCTGTACCGGGCAACTGGCGCGTGAGCCGGTGCGCGGCAAGGAACGGGCGCGTCATGAGGCGCTGGAAGAAAAATTCCCTACCTGTGGCTTGGCGGTTCTGGATTTCGATGTTGGCCGCTGGCGCGACGTGTCGCAAGGCACCGGCAAGCTGGCGGAATTCGTGCGTCCCAAGGATCTTTGACGGCCGGAATTTCTAAGTCTTGAATCAAAATCGCGTGCTGGACCAAACCAAGGCTTCGGCCTTGTGCGGTAGCCTTGACGCATGGATCAGGACGTTCATTTTGAAAAATGCTGCGGTGCCACAAATGTTTCCGCACCGGCATGGCCAAATGGGAAGCCACCCAGACTGGGGGGCTGGCGCTGTCGCCGGACTTTCACCGCCGCGCTCGCCTGCCTTTGAGCCTGCCGCCGGAAATTGTCTGTGATTGCGGAATGGCCCAGCTGGATTATGACTGACCAAGGCTAGGAAGATCAGGATTGAATCGTCCGGGTCTGCTTCTTGGTCGCTAGCTTCTTCCAGCCAAACCCGATTTCCGGCGTCAGTTCGCCCATCAGCTTTGTAGTACGGGTGGCGACGCGCACCCCGCCCATCGCCTCGTAGAAGAAGCAGGCATTGTTGCGAGAATGCGCCCAGATCAGGCAGGAGCACAACTTGCGTTCCTTGAAGGCATTGAACGCTCCGTCCAGAAGCGCGCGCCCGGTGCCGCGCCCAATAAATGAGGGATCGACATACAGCGTGTAGACTTCGCCTTCAAAGTCCGCGCCGCCGTTGCGCGCTGCGCCCAGGCTGCAAAGCCCGATCGGGCCGTAATGCGTATCTTCGGCCACCAGCACGGTGCCGCCGCCCTTGATGGTGGTCTGCCAGCGCGCGGTATGGCTCTTGCGCGACATGGCGGCGAGCAAAGCGTGGGAAATCACGCCTGCGTAAGTGTCCTGCCAGGATTCTATGTAGATGCGCGCGAGGTCTGCGGCATCATCAGGCCGCGCAGTGCGAACACTCAGCGCGAGGTTGTTCATGGCGATCAGCGTGAGGCAAGAAATACGGCGCTGCAAGTGTCACTTCGCTGCAAAGAGAATTTTTTTGACTTGTTGTTTCAACGAAGCGGGCCGCTAACCAAGCAGTGGCTTGTCCTGAACGCGCGCCAGAAACCTGGCGTTTTGCTCTCCGCCTTGTCCGTAATTCTTGGTAGTGCTCCAGTCGGCAATCTGCCCAAAATGGGCCGCAATATCGTCGGCACTGGCATTGCGGCCGAGATTTATGCCGTCCGTTTCCATGATCTGGGCGGCGGCAAAGGCGCCGGCGGCGGCAGTGAGAATCATGCCGGTAGGCGCATCTTCCGA
This sequence comes from Alphaproteobacteria bacterium, assembly GCA_026400305.1. Classification (GTDB taxonomy): domain Bacteria; phylum Pseudomonadota; class Alphaproteobacteria; order Micropepsales; family Micropepsaceae; genus Rhizomicrobium. The sequence goes on from JAPLPI010000070.1 coordinate 17,109, forward strand.
CGCCAGATAGACGACTGCTGGCGAAACAAATTCCGATTTTAGCATTTCCAGCACCGTCGGCGGCATCAAGGCTTCGGTCATGCGGGTGGCGGCCACCGGGCAGATGGCATTGACCTTGATATTGTCCTTAGCGCCTTCCAGCTTCAGCGAATTCATGAAGCCCACCAGCGACAGTTTGGCGGCGCCGTAATTGGTCTGGCCGAAATTGCCGTACAGGCCGGTGGAGGAGGTGGTGACCACGATGCGGCCATAGCCTTGCGCCTTCATGATCTCCCACACTGCCTTGCACGGCTTGACCGTGCCCAGAAGGTGCACGTCCATTACGGCGGTGAAAATTCTTCAGCTCTATCTTGCCAAAGCTCTTGTCGCGCAGGATGCCGGCATTGGCGATCAGCGCATCGATGCGGCCACATTTGTCCATGGTTTGCTTGACCAGGTGCGCCACGCCGGAATCGTCGCTGACCGAGGCACCATTGGCGATGGCCTCGCCGCCGCCGTCCAGCGCGCCGCCCAAATCGTTGATCACGACTTTCGCGCCCAGTTTGGCCAACGCCAAAGCGTGCGCCCGGCCCAATCCCCCGCCGGTGCCGGTTAGGATGGCAACCTTGTCCTTGAAGGAAATGGCCATGGCGATACTCCCAACTGTTCTGCTTATTGAATGGTCGCTCGCCGGTACGCTGCCGCTACCGGCCGCGCCGACGCTCCATAACGCTCAGGATGGCGTTGGGATGCTTTTCGGGTCAAGGCGGCGGCGGAGCCGTTCGCGCAACCACGCCGCGGCGGGCAGTTCGATGAATTGCGCCAGCAAGCCGCCCCACAGCACGCAGGCAATGACCAGCACCAGAGGTTCCAGCCACCAGATTAGGCTGGAAAAGGGCATGCCCAGCACAATCGCGTCCGGCGTCGGATAGACGCGTTGCTCCAGAAAGCGGATGCCCAGCAGCCAGGCGTTCTGCCCCAGATAGATGGCATAGGACCATTCGCCCAGCCGTTGCGGCAGACGGGTCTGCAGGGCCCGCGCCACCAGGCCGCGGTCAAAGGCCAAGGCGAAGACCAGCGCTATCAGCGGCAACACGGTGAAGATGTCCATGCTGGTGTGCGACCAGCCGGTGTTCATCACGATATAGCCGAGCAGGCCCAGCAGGAGCAGTTGCAGGATCGAATGGCCCCATTCGGGCAGCCGGTCGCGCGGCTTCAGGCGGCGGAACAGCACCGCCATGCCCACGCCGATGGAAAAATCCGACAAGCCGCGCAGCACGCCATTGTGGAACGTGATGTCCAGGCCGTGCCGGGATGACAGCAGCAGCGTGATCAGGCCCGCCAGCCCAGCGCCGATCAGGGCAAAGCCGCGCCACAGCTTTCCTTCGGCCAGCCAGAGCAGGGCGGGAAACAGCAGGCACAGCGCGAATTCCACGCTCACGAACCAGGACACGCCGTTCCAGGTCAGGGTGCGCATGGTGTTCCATGCATGGACCAGGGACAGGCTGAGAAAAAAGCCTTCCGAGCTGACATTCTGGTGATACTTGGCGTCGAAGATCGAATAATAGCCGCCATGCGCGGCCAGCGCCCGCAAGCCGATCACCATCGCCAGGAGCAACAGCAGCATGAACAGGTGCAGCGGATACAGCCGGATCAGCCGCGCCCGCAGGAACGCCACATAGCCCGGGCGCCGGAGCAGGTCGTTCAGGCGCGGCCAGTAGGCATGGGTGAGGATGAAGCCGGACAGGACGAAGAAGAACTCCACCCACAGGTAACCGCGGGTGGCAAGGAAATCGAGTGGCCGCCAGCCGGAGTAATGATGGCCTTCGCTGAAGTGGAACATCACCACCACCAGCGGCGGAAAGGCGCGTGCGCCCGCCAATGCTGCGATCTTTTCCGAACTGGCTGTTTTCGCGGTCACGTTTGCCATCCCCGATTGTGACAGTATTCCCGGCGCGCGCGCCTGTCATGGGCACTGCGGCTTCACCCACGGCCAAAATCGTGTAGCGTGAAGCCGGGACTTTGGCGGGGGACTTTTTGTTGCCGCATCTGCAATCGGCGCTGGGTATCTGCGCCATCATCGCGCTGGCCTGGGCCCTGTCGGAGGACCGGCGCGGATTCAACTGGCGTATCGTGATCGGCACCCTGTTGCTGCAGGCTGTGGTGGCGCTGCTGCTGCTCAAGCTGCCCATGCTGCGGGATGGACTATTCCGGCTGAACGGCGTGGTCACTGCCCTGTCCACCGCCACTGGCGCAGGCACCAGCTTCATCTTCGGCTATCTGGGCGGCGGCCCGGCGCCGTTCGCCGTCACCAATCCCGGCAACATGATCAACCTGGCCTTTGGCATCCTGCCGCTGCTGATGGTGATCAGCGCCTTGTCCGCCATCCTGTGGCACTGGCGTGTCCTGCCCGCCATCGTGCACGGCTTGGCGGTGGTGCTGAAGCGCAGCCTGGGGCTGGGCGGTGCGGTTGGGCTGGGCGCGGCCGCGACCGTATTCCTGGGCAATATCGAAGGCCAGCTGGTGATCCGTCCCTATCTGGCGCGGATGGCGCGCACCGAACTTTTCATCCTGATGACGGTGGGCCTGTCGGTGATCGCCGGCACGGTGTTCGTGCTCTACGCCACCATCCTCAAGGACGTGCTGCCCGGTGCGCTGGGGCATCTGCTGGTGGCATCGCTGATGTCGTTGCCGGCCGGTGTGTTGATGGCGCGCATCATGGTGCCGGGCCCGGCGGAAACCGAGCTCTCCGAAAAGCAGGAAACGTTGCATTACCGCTCCACCATGGACGCGATGGCCCAGGGCACCGAAGACGGGCTGAAAATCTATCTGCAGATCCTGGCTATGCTGATCGTGATGACCTCGCTGATGGCGCTGGCCAACGTGATTCTGGGCCATCTGCCGGCCGTGACCGGTGCGCCCCTGACATTGGAACGCATGCTGGGCTGGCTGTTTGCGCCCTTTGTCTGGCTGCTGGGCGTGCCGGCGGGCCAGGCCGGCGCGGCCGGCGGACTGATGGGCATCAAGATCATTCTCACCGAGCTGGTGGCGTATCTGCGGCTGGCGACCCTGCCGGCGGGAACCCTGGATGCGCGCAGCACCCAGATCATGGTCTATGCGATGTGCGGCTTCGCCAATTTCGCCAGCGTCGGCATCCTGATCGCCGGGATGAGCGCGCTGATTCCCGACCGCCGCGACGAGGTCGTGTCCCTGGCGCTGAAAGCGCTGGTGGCCGGAACCCTGGCCAGCGGGCTGTCGGGCGCCATGATCGGGTTGCTGCCCTTCTGAGGACATCCTAGAATCGGATCATGCATGTGCGCACCTGGCCGGCCATTTTTCTTATTCTGTTGGCCGGATGCGCGCCCGGCTTTGCGCCGTCGGGCGATGCGCGCATGACACCTGTGATCGGTGACGAGATGCTGGTCGCCCGGTACGGTGCGCAGTTGCCGCTGCGCCGCTGGGAGGCACAGGACAAGCCACGCGCCGTGATCGTGGGGCTGCACGGTATGAGCGACTATTCGGGGGCTTTCGACATGCCCGGCAAGGTGTGGGCGAAACAGGGCATCACCACCATTGCCTATGACCAGCGGGGTTTTGGCCGCAATCCCAATCCGGGTGTGTGGGCGGGCGCGGACACGATGCGCGGCGACCTCAATGATGCCGTGGCGGCGGCGCGCATCCGCTATCCCGGCGTGCCGGTCTATGCCCTGGGCGAAAGCATGGGCGGGGCGGTGGTCCTGACGGCGCTGACTTCGGAAAATCCGCCCGCGGTGGAAGGGGCAATCCTGGTGGCGCCGGCGGTTTGGTCGCGAGGCGACATGCCGATCCTGTACCGCACCGCTTTGTTCCTGGGCGCGCATTTTCTGCCCGGCATGATCCTGTCCAACAGCGCCGCTGGCCGGGTGGTCAAGATCACCCCATCCGACAACATCCCCATGCTGATCGCGCTGGGCAAGGATCCGCTGTTCCAGAAGCGAACCCGCACCGACACGCTGTATGGGCTGGTGAACCTGATGGACGAGGCGCGCACGGCGCCCGACCTTATAAAGACTGCACCGCCGATTC
>JAPLPI010000213.1 GCA_026400305.1 Alphaproteobacteria bacterium
CGCCGGCCATGCGCACCGGCGCGCTGTTCCAGCCGCTGTCGCGCGAAGGCGGGCTTGCCGTCAACAACCTGTTCCTGATGGCGGCTTGCTCCACTGTCTTCCTGGGCACCTTCTATCCGGTGTTTGTGGAAATCGCCGGTGGCCATTCCCTCTCGGTGGGACGTCCCTATTACGAACTGACGTTTGTTCCGGTGGTCATACCGCTGCTGATCCTGGTCAGCTTCGGACCCATGCTGAACTGGAAGCGCAATGTGGCGCGCGAAGTGCTGACCCGGCTGCGCTGGCCGCTGATCGTGTCGGCGCTGGCGTTGATGCTGGGCATATTGGCGTTCGGCATCGGCCAGGTTCTGGCGGCGGCCGGCCTGGCGCTGGGGTCGCTGTTGATCGCCGGCGCCATCGCCATTCCGGCGCGCCATTGGAAGATCAGTTCCAGTTTGGGTGGCAATCTGGGCCGCTTCCTGCGCGCCACGCCGCTGGCCGTGTGGGGCATGACCGCCGCCCATGCCGGGCTTGGCGTCACGGCGATCGGCGTCACCGCCGTCACCGCCTGGCAGTCCAACAAGATTCTGGAAATGAAAGTTGGCCAGAGCGTGGAGCTTGCGGGCGCGCAGTATACGCTCAATTCTATTGGCGATGTGGTGGGCCCCAACTACCAGGCCGAGCAGGCGCGCTTCACGGTTAGCAGCCATGCCGGCAGCCGCACCCTGGTGTCGGAACGGCGGCTGTTTCCCGCCAGCCAGACCACCACCACCCAGGCCGGCATCGGCACCGGCTTTCTGGGCAATGTCTATGTCTCCATCGGCGAACAGAATGCCGATGGTGCGCTGGTGGTGCGCATCTGGGATCATCCGCTGGTGGACTGGATCTGGGGTGGCGGCTTCCTGATGGTTCTGGGCGGCGCCCTGTCGCTCAGCGACCGGCGCTTCCGCGTCGGTGCGGCGCGGCCGGTGGCGCGCGTGGCTGTCGTCAAGGCATCGGCATGAAACGCCTGTTATTCCTGCTGCCGGTGGCAGCCTTCGTTGCGCTGGTTGCGGCGTTCGTGATGGGGCTGAGGCACGACCCGTCCCACATCACCTCCACCCTAATCAACAAGCCGCTGCCGCAATTTGTGCTGCCGGCGGTGCGCGAAAATCAGGGCCTGGCCAGCACTGATTTCCGGGGCGAGCCGATGCTGCTAAATGTCTTCGCCTCCTGGTGCGTGGCCTGTCGTTTGGAGCACAGTCTGCTGCTGCAACTGAAAGGCCAAGGGGTCACCATCCAGGGCCTGGACTGGAAAGACGAGGCCGCCGACGGCGCGCGTTACCTGGCCGACAATGGCGATCCCTATATCAAGGCCGGCAACGACAAGAGCGGGCGCACGGGTATCGATCTGGGCGTGGCCGGTGTGCCGGAGACATTCGTGATCGATCGCATGGGGCGGGTTCGCTACAAGATCGTCGGTCCCATCGAAGCCAGAGACTGGGACAACACCATCAAGCCGCTGCTGCAGCACCTGCGGTCCGAAACATGAAATGGCGCTTGGCATTGGCCTTTGCGATGCTGGCATCGCCGGCATTCGCGGTGTTGCCCAATGAGCAACTAGCAGATCCCGCGCTGGAAGCGCGCGCCCGGACGCTCAGCGCCGGCCTGCGCTGCGTGGTCTGCCAGAACCAGACCATCGATGATTCCGATGCCGATCTGGCGCATGATTTGCGCGTGCTGCTGCGCCAGCGGTTGAAGGTCGGCGACAGCGACCAGGAAGCCGTCGCCTTCTTAGTCAAACGCTATGGCGCTTACATTTTGCTCAAGCCGCCATTCGAAACCGAGACCCTACTGCTGTGGCTGGGGCCATTGCTGGCCTTGCTGGCGGGTGCGGTGGGCGTGGGCTTTTACCTGCGGCGGCGGTGCAATGACGATCCCGCCAGCTTTACCCCGGAAGAACAGGCGCGGCTGGCCAAGCTGCTGAAGGAAGAAACCGCATGATTCTCTGGATTATACTTACCGTGATGATCGCGCTGGCGGCCGTTGGGCTGACAATTCCCCTGGTGCGCCGCTATGAGCAACGCCCGCAGGTCAAAACCGTGGACATTCTGAAGGGTCAACTTGGCGAAGTGGATGCGCAGGTTGCTGCTAGCCTGATTGACCCCGCGGAAGCCGAGGCCCTGCGTTCCGAAATCAAGCGCCGCATCCTGGTGGAGGACCGTGATGCCGGAACCGCTGCCCGCCCCTTCCCGCAAGCGGCGATGTCCTGGGTGGCGCTGGGGCTGGTAGCCATCGTCACGCTCTGCGCTACCGCGCTATATGCCATGATGGGTCATCCCGAATTGACCTCGATCGCGGCAACCACTGCCGCTGGCGTGCCCCAAGCACAAAGTGCAGCGGTCGATCCCAAGAGCCATCCCAATGGCCAAGTCGCCAGCATGATTTCCAGCCTGGAAGCTAAGCTGCAGCAGAAGCCGGGCGATGCCCAAGGTTGGCAGATGCTGGCCTGGTCCTATATGCGCACAGGCCGTCCCGCCGAAGCGGCCAAGGCCTATGCCAAGGCGGTGGCGATCGATCCGAAAAATGTTGAATATCTTGCCGCTCAGGGCGAGGCGATGGCGCAGTCCGAAGGCAAGGTGTCGGACGATGCCGCCGCGATCTTCCAGCGCGCGCTTAAGGGTGACCCCGCCGATCCCCGTGCGCGCTATTTCCTGGCTATCCACCGCGATCAGACCGGCGACCACAAGGGTGCGATGGACGAATTCGTAGCGCTGCTGAAAAGTGCCCCGCCGGATGCACCCTGGGCTTCACAGGTCCGCACTTATGTTGAAGACCTGGCCAAGGAGCAGCATGTGGACCTGACCGGCAAGCTGCCGTCGCTGCTATCTGCCGCTGCGTCGGGGCCAAATAGTGCACAGGTAGCCGCCGCGGGGAAGATGAGTGATGCCGATCGCCAGGCCATGATCCATTCCATGGTCGACAAGCTGGCCGGTGAGCTGAAGGCTAATCCCAAAGACACCGGAGGCTGGGTGCGGCTGATGCGGGCGCGCATGGTGCTGGGCGAAGGCCTGCAAGCGGCGCAGGACTACAAACAGGCGCGCGCGGCGTTCGCGGGCGATGCGGCGGCGCAGGCGGCGCTGCAGGAAGTAGCGAAGTCTCTGGGAGTTCCTGGCGCCTAGTCGTTTGCCGCTGGCGGCATCGTGCCGCCCAAGAACTGGATGTCCGACACCCGGCGTTTCCCGTTCTGCCGGTCCAGCTGTACGATAACGTCGATCACCTGGCGCACATAGGTCTGGATGTGGCTCCAGCCCAGATCGAGCCCGCTGCGCAGTTCGCCCAGCAAGATGCGGTCGGGCCGCATGCGCAGGGATGCGCGTAGCAGGTCATCGGCATCCACCTGCGCCTCGCCCTGTTCGCCGCGCACTGCTATCAGGCCCACGGCATTGGGACGGTCCAGGCGGATTTCTGGGGCATCCTCGATCACTAGCAACCGTTCATTGGTATCGATCTCGCGCACCAAGGCATTCAGCAAGGTGGTCTTACCGGTGGAGGTGCCGCCGCTGATCACGATGGTCTTCTTGGCGCGCACCGCATTCTTCAAAAAGCCGCTGCGGTCACCGCTCTTCAGCATCGCCGCCAGTTCATCATCGCGCGCCGAGCGCCGCCCAGCGGCCGGGCCTTCGGCAAAAAGCCCAGTCTGCGCCAGATCGTCCACTGACAGGTCTGAAATCACATGCTTGCGGATGGCGATGGCCATGCCCTCGCGGGTTGCGGGCGGTGCGATGATCTGCACCCGGCCGCCGTCGGGCAGGGTAGCCGACAACAAGGGCTGCTCGCGGTTGACGCCCTGGTGGGTGGCGGCGGCGATCTGCCGCGCCAGTCGGCTCAGCACAACGTCGGTGATCTGCGGCGCGGCTATGCGGGTCAGCATGCCGCTGGTGGTTTCGATCCACACTTCGCCGGGCCTGTTAATCAGCAGGTCGGTGACGTCGTCGCGCGTCAGCCAGGGGGCCAGCGCCGACAGATAGGTGTCGAGATAGACGCCCGTCGTCATTTCGATGTGCCCGCGAAATCGAGATCTCGGGTCAGGAAGACCTGCAGCGGTGTACCCTGGGCCACCTTGATGGTGGGGGGGATGTCGATCTGCTTCTGCAGCGCGATGCTGGCGACCTGGCTGGCCTGCTGCGACGAGCCGATGATGATGGCGGTGTTGGCGTTGTTGTCGCTCAGCGCATTCAACCCGGCGCCCATCACCGACAGCAGGATGGCGCTGCCGAAGCGCTCGAAGAAATGTGTGTCAGTTTCGCCTTCAATTCCGGCCCGGCCCAGCTGGTCGGTGCCGGGTGAGCCGATGTCGACGGAAACGCCGTCGGGGGTCAACACCCGCGACCACACCACAAAGGCGCGGGTCTGGCTCAGCGCCACTCCGCTGCGATACTGGCCCATCAGCTTGGAGCCACGGGGGATTAGCACCGTGGCGCCATCAAAGCCGCGCACGTCGCGGCTGACCACGGCGCGCACGAAACCGGGTAAGTCGGAATTGATCGCAGTTTCCAGTACGGCGGGAATGATGGTGCCTTGCGGTGCGGTATGCGTGAGATCGCGAAGCCGCGAGGAATGGGCCACGTCTAGATTAGAGTTTCCGACCTTGGCGGAGAAGCGCTCATCCGGCGACAGCTTGTCGTCGGCGGCGGCCGATGCCGCGCCAGGCGCGCCTACCTGCGCCACTGTCGTGGCTAACGTGCCGGCGGCGGGCGCCTGGCTGAAATCCACCACCATGGCGGGCGCGCGATTGTCTGGTGTGGGTGCCACTTGCGGCAAAGGCTGTGGTGCCGCGGACTGGACCAGAATGGGCGCAGGCGCCTGGGCCACGACAATCGGCGCAGGCTTGGGCGGCGGCACCACTTCCGCCACCGGCTGGGCCTGACGGGCCTGGCGCGCATTGGAGAGCGACACGAAAGTGATCGCGCCCAATACACAGGCCCCGACGACACCCAGACCCACCGGGCCAGATCGGGAGGGATATTGCTCATAGGCAGATCCAGCAGCTTTGGGCCCGGAGGCGGGGGCTTTGCGGCCCCGGCCCGGGCGCGCGGAAACCGTCATTGTAAACGCGGGTGACGTCGGCGCCTTGGCGCAGCACAAAGCCGCGCGACACCTGGTCGGCGACGATATAGCCGCTGCGCATATAGGTGTTGACCACCTGTTCATTCTTGTCGCCGTCCAGAGAGAAAATAGCGGGATAGGAATCGCCGTCGCGGAATTCGAAATAGGTTGCCTTGCCGTCATCAAACACGCGCGATGGCACGATGCGGGGCGAGCCGTCATAGCTGTAGGCGGCGTTCGCCACCTTGGGCAGCGGCGGTACTTCGGGCGCGGATGGCTTGGCCATCACGGTGGCGACCGCCACTTCGGGATACTGGAAGCGCAAGGTGTAGACGATGCTCTTGTCGCCGGACGGGGCATGCGGGCGTACGCTGAGCTCGAAGGAATAGCGGCGATAGTTGGTCACAACCGTCATGTTGGTGGTGGGCACGTCGTTCAGCGGCTTGACGAACAACAGGTTGGCGGCGCGGTTGGGCGTGATCTGCCAGCCTGCGGCGTCACCCACCGCGACATTTTCGATATGCTCGTCGGAGGCGAATTCGACAAAGGTCTGGTAGCCCATGGTGGCGTGCAGCTCCACTACCTGGGCGGGATCGTAATCCACTACATAGATGCGCGGATCGCCCGAACCAGGGCGAGGGATCAGGGCTCCCTGCGACGGCGTGGTGGCGACGAAGAAAGCGGCGCAGATCAGGGATGAAAGGATTTTTCTCATCCGCGCCTCGCTTCACGGTTCACCGCGGGGCGGCGGTACATGTCACCGATGCGCTCCTGCGCAGAGGCGACCACCGGTCCACGCCCGGCGACGGCAGCGCTGGCGGCCGCGAAGGTCCGGTCCATGGTGACGGACGATGTTTCGTAGCGTCCCAATTGTTCGGCGAGGCGCGCGGGGCGCGAAATCATGTCCAGTGAGCTGCCGGCCGGGCCGGCGGGCGCAGGCGCGGCCGTCGTGGTCGTGGTGCGGACAGCGCCCGGGAGGCGGAAGCCACGCGCGATCACGATGGCCGCGAACAGTGCCGCGAACTGACTGGCGCAGAACACCAGGACGATGATGGCGGCGGTGATGCCGGTGCGGGCATCGGCGATACCGTTTGCGCCAATATCCGACAGGCTTTCCATCCAGGGCTGGACGGCATGAAGCATAAGAATCGTGAGGCTCCAGGCCCCAATCAGGCCAAAGGAGCAGGCGCCCAGCGCTCGCACCCAGCCCACGAAAAAGCCCCGCGTCTGGAAGAACAGGAACATGGCGATGAACAGCGGACCGGTGGCGGTCAAAAGGCCGATGGCGATGGTGATGACGGCGATAAGTCCGGCGCTGGCGACGAACAAAGCGTTGGAGGCCGTGGTCAGCGCCTGCGAGGCGGCGGCGTAATCGGCCTGGGCCTTGTCGGGCACGCTCTTTGGCGGATGGGAAAAGGCGGTGGCGGATTCCGAAAGCTGGTTATAGGCGGCCTGCAAACCCGCCACCGGATCGGATGCCATGGCCGATCCGCGCATGGGGGCGGAGATGATACTGGCGATTTCCAGCGGTGCGCGTTCGGCGACATCGAACACCAGCGTCTGGAACAAGCTCCAGCTGGTGACTAGCGCCAGAACCGCGCCGATCTTCAGCGCGATGGTCGGTCCGTCGGCCAGCCGCGCGCCAAGCCAGCGGCGGTCAGCGATTCATAGCCCAGGCGGGCAAAGCTCTTGGTGTTGCAATTCACGGCGGTCAGTACGTCGCGCACCACGCCCAGGTCCGTCGTGGTGGCGCAGGCGCTCATGCCACGCTCCGGCCGCGGCTATTCATAAAGTCATCCAGCCAGGCTTGAGGTTCGTCACCCAGCTTTTCGCGCAAGGCGTCCAGTTGGCGCACGCTGGTCTCGGTGCCGGCCAGAACTTTCAATTCGCCGGTGAGGCCCGACAAGTCCAAACGCGCCACCACGCTGTGATCGGCCTGCTTGATCAGGAAGCAGCGCGAGGTGTCGGGCAGGCTGCGCACCAGTTCGAACTCATGCTCGGACAGGCCGAAGCCGCCGATATAGTCGCTGGCGCGGGCCTTGGGATTGGGAAAGAAAATCTGGGTGGCGGATTGCTCGATGATGGCGGGGCCGACGCGGCTTTCCAGCGCGTCATCGGCATTCTGGGTGCAGAAGCCGACCAGCCCGTTGCGCTTGCGGATGGTCTTTTCCCAGTCCTTAATCTTGCCGACAAAGACATCGTCATCCAGCGCCTTCCAGCCTTCGTCGACCACGATGATGGTCGGCGTGCCGTCCAGCCGCTGCTCGATGCGGTGGAACAGGTACATCATGGCGGGGGTGCGGGTGGTCGGTGAGTTGAGCAGCCGCGTCATGTCGAAGCCCAGGATGCGTGTGCTCACATCAAGCGCATCGTCTTCATTGTCGAACAGCCAGGCATGTTCGCCGCCGTCGCACCAGGCGCCCAGGCGCGCCGCCAGGTCGCCGGCGCTGGGGCGCCGCGTGCCGCGGAACAGTTCGCGCAGATAACGCAGCCGGCGATGGCTGGGGTCCTGCGCATAATTGGCGTCGATGGCGTCAGCGATAATGGCGCGGTCTTCCGAGGTGAGCGGCGCGCCGTAGGACGACAGCAGGCGAGACAGCCATTCTGTGATGAAGGCGCGGTTCTCGCCGGTGTCGGGCAGGGCCAGAGGATTGAAGCCGGTAGGGGTGCCTGGCGAGATCACATCGTAACGCCCGCCAATGGCGCGGATGAAACCTTCAGCGCCGCGATCTTTGTCGAAATAGGCAATACGCGGCTGCATCCGCTCGGCCTGCGCCAGAAGGAAAGCCAGGAGCGCAGTTTTGCCCGAACCGGACGGGCCGATTATGGTGAAGTTGCCGAGGTCCCCCGAATGGAAATTGAAGTGATAGGGGCCGAACGATGTCGTCTCCAGCACCGTGATGGGCTGGCCCCAGTGATTGTCGCTGGCCTGGCCGGTGGGATGATTGTGGAAGCTGGCGAGGCTCGCAAAGTTGGCGGTGGACAGCATCGCCTTGCGCGCGATCAAGCCGAAGTTGCCGGGGAATTGCGCCCAGAAGGCCG
>JAPLPI010000094.1 GCA_026400305.1 Alphaproteobacteria bacterium
GGAAGGCGATGTGATGGAGCTGGGCATCGACAAGCTCGGCAGCCAGAAGCAAACCGTGTACCGCACCAAGATCTGATCTTCGGATTGGACAAAGGAAAAGGCGCCGGATTTCTCCGGCGCCTTTTTTGTTTGTCGCGAGACTAATGATTGTCGCGCGGAATGCCCTTGGTCTGGTCGATCTTCTGATACTTGACCGCGTTTTCCAGAACCATGCCGGTGCCCATCTGGCCTTGGAAGGCGCGTTGAATTTCTTGCCACGGCGTCTGGGAGGCGGGATATGCAAAGCCCCCGCTTGCTTCCAGATCCTTGCGGCGCCTGGCGATTTCGTCTTCGGGCAGCAGCATGTTGGCCGTACCCTTGTTGAGGTCGATGCGCACCCGGTCGCCGGTCTGCAGCAGGCCAAGCCCGCCGCCCGCCGCCGCTTCCGGCGAAGCGTTGAGGATGGAAGGCGAGCCCGATGTGCCCGACTGGCGGCCATCGCCGATGCAGGGCAGGGCGTTGACGCCCGCCTTCAGCAGCGCGGTCGGCGGATGCATGTTCACCACTTCGGCGGCGCCCGGATAACCGATGGGGCCGGCGCCGCGCATCACCAGAAAAGTGTTGGTGTCGATGTTCAGCGCCGGATCATCCAGTCGCGTATGGTAATCCTCCGGTCCGTCGAACACCACGACCTTGCCTTCAAAGGCTTCCGGGTCTTTGGGGTTGGAGAGATAGCGCTGACGGAACTCGTCGCTGATGACGCTGGTCTTCATGATGGCGCTGTCGAACAGGTTGCCCGACAACACGATGAAGCCGGCCTCCTTCTTCATCGGCTTGTCGAACGGCCAGATCACTTCTGGCAGATGAACCTTCTTGCCCTTGCAATTCTCGCCCATGGTCTTGCCGTTGACGGTCAGGGCCCCTTCCTTGATCAGGCCATTTTCCATCAGGATGTTCACTACCGCCGGCACACCGCCGGCATGATGGTAATCCTCGCCCAGATATTCTCCGGCCGGCTGCAAATTCACCAGAAGCGGCACCTTGTGGCCGATGGTCTGCCAGTCCTGGAGCGGCGAATTCACGCCCATATGGCGGGCGATGGCGCAGATGTGGATCGGCGCGTTGGTCGAACCGCCGATGGCCGAGTTCACCACAATGGCGTTGTGGAACGCTTCCTTGGTCAGAATTTTGGACGGGCGCAGGTCTTCATGCACAATGTCCACGATGCGCTTTCCGGTCATGTAAGCCATTTGCGCACGTTCGCGATAAGGCGCGGGGATGGAAGCCGAACCGGGCAACTGCATGCCCAAGGCTTCCGCCAGGCTGTTCATGGTGCTGGCGGTTCCCATGGTGTTGCAATAGCCCACCGACGGCGCCGACGACGACACCAATTCCATAAAGCCGGTATAATCTAATTCGCCGCGCGCCATCATCTCGCGCGCCTTCCACACAATGGTGCCCGAACCGGTGCGCTCGCCTTCATGCCAGCCGTTCAGCATCGGACCGACCGAAAGGGCAATGGCGGGAATGTCGACCGTCGCCGCTGCCATCAGGCAGGCGGGCGTGGTTTTGTCGCAGCCGATAGTCAGCACCACGCCGTCCAGCGGGTAGCCGTAGAGTAGATCCACAAGGCCGAGGTACGCAAGATTGCGGTCCAGACCCGCGGTGGGGCGCTTACCGGTTTCCTGAATCGGATGGACCGGAAACTCCATGGCGATGCCGCCAGCCTCGCGGATACCTTCGCGCACGCGCTCGCCCAGCACCAGGTGGTGGCGGTTGCAGGGCGACAGGTCGCTACCGGTCTGGGCAATGCCGATGATCGGCTTGCCTGACTGCAATTCCTCGCGCGTCAGCCCGTAATTCAGATAGCGCTCCAGATACAGCGCCGTCATGTCGGGGTTGGAGGGATTGTCGAACCAGGCGCGACTCCTCAGGGTCTGAGGAGTCTTGCCGTCATATTTCTTGTCATCAGCCATTTTTTGAAAACCTTGCTCCAGAAAAATTAAGCGAAAAGCGTCATTCCGCCGTCCACGCGCAGCACTTGTCCATTGACGAAGCCGGCCTGGTCGCTGGCCAGGAAGGCGACCGCATCGGCGATCTCCTGCGGCTTGGCGTAACGCTCCAGTGACACGCCGTCCATCTTGGACGGGTCGGTGGCGCGGGTGGCCAGGAAGCGCGCGGTGGTGGTGGGCCCCGGGCTGATCGCGTTCACGCGCACACCATTGGGCTTCATCTCCAACGCCAGGCAGCGTGTGTAATGCAGGATGGCGGCCTTGGCGCAGCCATAGACCACTTCCGACACCACGCCGATATGGCCGTTGAGTGAACCGAAATTTATGACTGCGCCCTTCTGGCGCCTGGCCATGCCGGGGACGACGGCGCGGCACATCAGCATGGTGCCGACAAAGTTGCGATTCATCACCGCCTGCATGTCTTCCAGGGAGATGTTCAGCGCGTCATTGGGGTTGGGCTTGCCGCCCTTGGCGGCGATGTCGCCGCCGGCGCAATTGACTAGGATGGAGATGGGGCCAAGGCTGTCTTCGACCTTCTTCACCAGAGCGGCGACATCGGCTTCCTTGGAGATGTCGCCCAGTACCGACACGACCTTGCCCGGACCGCGCGCCGACAATTCTTTGGCCAGCGCGGTCAGGCTTTCGCTTTCGCCAAAGGCGGCTGGCGCATCCTCGCTGATGTCATGCAGGGCAACAGACGCGCGGCCCGCCAGCAGGGTCTCGGCGATCATGCGCCCCAGGCCGCGGCCCGATCCGGTTACTAGCGCTACGGCACCGCCGAAATTGAAGGTTCTGGGGATGCTCAATCGGGACACTCCGTTGTAGGCGATCGGGGCAGGGCTGGTGGCCTGAAAAGCCCATTTTTTTATCGTTTAATTGGCCCTGGAAGCAGACACAATTGGGCCGATCCATTGACTTCCCGTTACCCGAATTTAGTATACAAAACGCAAGCCGATGTGAAGCCTTCACGGTCACGATCGCGCTTCCCATGCCCCAATAAAGGGACAGGACAACAAGGGGCGGTCCGCGCAATGAAACCGACGCGTGCGCGCTATTGGGTGGTGGTGTTTGCTCTCGCCCTAGCGATGATCATGTACATCCAGCGCGTGGCGATCAGCCAGGCAGCCGGCCCAATCTCCGTGGAGCTGGGCCTGAGCAAGACCCAGATGGGCGTGGTGTTTGGCGCCTTCGGTCTTTCCTATGCGCTGTTCGAAATTCCTATGGGCCTTTTGGGCGACCGGCTGGGCGTGCGCTGGATCCTGACACAGGTCGTGCTGTTCTGGTCGTTGTTCACCGCGCTGACCGGCGGGGCCTGGAATCTGGTGTCGCTGTGGGTGATCCGCTTCGCTTTCGGCGCCGGCGAGGCCGGCTGTTTTCCCAACCTGACGCGCATGCTGTCGAGCTGGCTGCCGCTCAGCGAACGCGTCAAGGCACAGGCCTTGATGTGGGCCTTTGGCCGCTGGGGCGGGGCTGCCGCGCCGCCGGTCGCCTTTCTGGTGATTTCGCTGTTCGGCTGGCGGCTAGGTTTTGTCGCCCTGTCCTTCCTGGGCGTCGCATGGGTCTCGATTTTCCTCCTCTGGTTCAAGAACGATCCCGCCGAGCACAAGTCGGTGAATGCCGCCGAACTGGCGCTGCTGGAAAAGTCGCGCGCCTTGGTGCTGCACGACCATGGCGTGCCGTGGTACCGGTTGCTTTTGCAGCGGGACATCGCTGTCCTAGGGCTGCAGTATTTCTGCTTCTCCTACACCTGGTATTTCTACGTCACCTGGCTACCGACCTGGCTGCGGCAGGCCCATGGCCTGTCGGCCGGCGCGACCGCGGGCTATGCCGTCCTGCCGCTGCTGCTGGGGGGCTTTGGCTCCATCGTGTCGGGCTGGATTCCGCTGTCAGTCCCGCGCCGCTGGGTTGCGATCACCGGCTTCCTCGGCACCGCGGTCCTAATCTTGGTCATTCCGGGCGTGCAGGATGTGAAGGTGGCGATGGCGCTGATGGCGATGGCCAGCTTCTGCAGCGACCTGACCATGCCGATCAGCTGGAACACCTGCGTGGAGATCGGCAAGCAATATACCGCCACCGTGTCTTCCACCATGAACATGCTGGGCAATTTCGCGGGCTTTGTCGCGCCGGTTCTGGGCGGCTTCATTCTCGACCGCACAGGCAACAACTGGGACGTGGTGCTCTACACCATGAGCGCGGCGGCCTTTGTTTCTGCCGTCTGCTGGCTGTTCATCGATCCGGACAAGTCGCGCGCCTGATTTTCTCTCCAAGCAAGAAGGTTTGAACTCGTGAAGATTGATCTGACTGGCAAGACGGCGGTGATTGTGGGCGGTAGCGGCGGCCTTGGCGAAGCCATGGCGCACACCCTGTCAGGCGCAGGCGCCAAGATCGCGTTGGTCGGCCGCAACCAGGCCAAGCTGGACAAGGTGTCCGGCGAGCTCAAGGCCAAGGGCGCCGCCGTGGAAGGCTTCAATGCCGACATGACCAGCGAAAGCGACGTCAAGCGGCTGGCCGCCGAGGTCAACGCCAAGTTCAAGAGCCCGCAGATACTGATCAATAGCGCCGGCATCAATATCCGCAAGAGCGTGACCGAGTTCACCCTGAAGGAATGGACCAGTGTGGTGGATTCCAGCCTAGTCACCACCTTCCTCGCCTGCAGCGCCTTCGTGCCGGGCATGAAGGGCACCGGTTATGGCCGCATCCTCAACCTGTCCTCTATCATGGCACACATCTCGCTGCCGGGCCGCACCGCTTATTCGTCGGGCAAGGCGGGCCTCCTGGGCTTCACCAAGTCTCTGGCGCTGGAGTTGGCTGGCGAGGGCATCACCGTGAACGCGATTTCGCCCGGTCCCTTCCACACCGAGATGAACCTGCCGGTGATCAATGATCCGGAAGCTAACAAGATGTTCCTGACCAAGCTGCCGGTCGGCCGCTGGGGCAAGGTGGAAGAGATCGGGGCGCTGGCCTGCTATCTGTGCAGCGACTTGGCAGGCTTTGTCACCGGCACTGATATTCTGATCGATGGCGGCTGGACCGCCGCATAACAAAAATAATCGGAGAGACACATGACGACGCGGCGTGACGTGATGCTGGGAGGCGCCGCGCTGGCGGTTTCTTCCACGATACCGGCATGGGGCGCCGATCGCCCGCAATCGCCGCTGGGCGTGGCCCAGACCGCGCTGGGGCATTATTTCCGCAAGCAACGCGGCGACAGTCCCAATGTTCGCGGCCCCGCCGACCCCATCGCCACGGTGGATTATGTGCGCTCGCTGGGCGCGGGCGGTGTCCAGATGGCCATTCCGTTGGATACCGACATCAAGAAGCTACGCAAGCGCCTGGACCATCACAAAATGTTCTTCGAAGGCGATATCCGTCTGCTCGATCATCCGGGCGCCGACACAGCGGTCTTCGAAAAGGGCCTGCGCATGTACAAGGAACTGGGCGCGCCGGTGGTGCGCACGGTCTGCTTTGTCGGCCGCCGCTACGAGAATTTCTCCACCCTGCAGCAATACAAGGACTGGAAAGCCAACGCCCTGGCGGTACTGGATGTGTGCGTGCCCATCGCGGACAAGGTCGGCATTCCGCTGGCGATGGAAAACCACAAGGACCGGGTGGTTGATGAAGAGGTCGATGTCCTGAAGAAATATTCCAGCGCTAATTTCGGCGCGCTGGTGGACTTCGGCAACAACATCTCGATGTGCGACGATCCCGTCGATGTTATCAACAAGCTGGCGCCCTACG
Source organism: Alphaproteobacteria bacterium (assembly GCA_026400305.1). GTDB lineage: Bacteria > Pseudomonadota > Alphaproteobacteria > Micropepsales > Micropepsaceae > Rhizomicrobium. The sequence goes on from JAPLPI010000094.1 coordinate 5,730, forward strand.
TGAAGTCCTGCCACATGAAGAACATGGCGGTGCAGAATTACAGCGACGGTTTCCTGCTGTCGGAAGTGCTGTTCGAGGACGGGTTCCTGGATATTCCCGCCATGTGGGCGGTTCTGAAGAAAGCCAATCCCAAGCTGCTGCCCACGCACGAGCTGATCACCCGCGATCCGCTGAAGGTGCCGGTTCTGACTGACAAATACTGGGTCACCTGGCCGGACCGCAGCGGCAAGTCCGCGCGCTATCGCAGGACGACCAGTTCAAGGCGGAAGAAGCCAACAACATCCGCTGCTTGGAATGGGCGAAGAAGACCCTCGTCTAACGGATCGTAAAGTGCATCACCGTCGCTGACGCGAAGGTCTCGCCCGGCTTCAGCAGGGTGGACGGAAAGTTCGGCTTGTTGGGGCTGTCGGGAAAATGCTGGGTTTCCAGCGCCAGACCGTCCGTCGCGCGGATGGTGGTGCCCACCGCGCTGACCATGCCGCCATTCAGATTGTTCGACGAATAGACCTGCACCCCCGGCTCGGTGGTGAGCAGCTCCAGGGTCCGGCCGCTGACCGGATCGGTGATCCGCGCCGCCAGTTCCAGCGCGCCGAGTTTTGACTTGCGCAGCAAGTAATTGTGGTCGTAGCCGCGCCCGATCAGCATTTGCGGATCAGTGGAGCGGATGTTCTTGCCGATGGGCGTGGGCTCACGGAAGTCGAATGGCGTGCCCGCGACATTGGTGAACTCGCCGGTCGGTACCTGGAACGGATCGGTCGGCGTCACCTGGTCGGCCATGATGGTCATCACCTGGTTCTCGACATTGCCCGAACCGTTGCCCGCCAGGTTAAAATATGTGTGGTTGGTGATGTTGAAGACCGTCGTTTTGTCGGTGACGGCCTTGTATTCCATCTTGAAGTCATTGTCGTCGGTCAGGGTGTAGGTGAGGTCCAGGGTCACTTGGCCGGGAAAGCCCTGGTCGCCATTGGGCGATACCAGTCGCAAGGTCACGCCGGCATCCCCGGCATGGCTGAAGGTGCGCACCGTCTGAAGCACGCGGCGGCTATAGGGCGGCGGCCCGCCATGCAGGGTCACGCCATTGGGATTCTGCGCCAGCTCGTAATGCTTGCCCTCGATGTTGACGCCATGGCCGATCCGGTTGGCATAGCGCCCGGTCAGCGCGCTCAAGGGGCCGGTAGCCTCGATTGCGGCCAAATCCTTCTGGCACAAGATGACGTTTGCCAGGTTTCCATTGCGGTCCGGCGCCTCCACCGAACAGACGATGCCGCCATAGTCCAGAACCTGGGCCCGCAACCCGTGGCCATTGGTCAGGGTAAATATGTGGACGGGGATGCCGTCCTTGGTGGTGCCGAAATCAGCAGTATCAACGGTGCCGGCCTGTGCCTGTGCCATAAGTCCCATGAAAACAGCGATGACGCCTGTTTGTACACGCATTTTTCACCCGCTTCCGCCCGTTTTCGGCTGGGCTTTGTGCGCTGACACTATAGTATCCGGCCCACAAAAAAGCGCCCCATATGGGGCCGGGGATATACGATTTGGCGCACCGCCTGGCAGCGCCTTTTTCCGGTTTGAGGATGGTATGACGAGTGTTGCAGGTGGCGTTGTGAAGCCCTTGATCGTGGTGATGGGCGTGGCCGGGTCGGGCAAGACCACCATTGCCAGCGGATTAGCGGAGCATCTGGGCGTGCCCTTTGTCGAGGGCGATTCCCTGCATCCCATCGCCAACGTCAAGAAGATGTCGGCCGGCATCCCCCTGACCGACGAAGATCGCTGGCCCTGGCTGGAAGCCATCGGCGCGCGGATGGAAGTGGAACGCGATACCGGCCATGGCGTGGTGGTGTCCTGCTCGGCTTTGAAGCTTGTCTATCGCGATTGTCTGCGCAAACAGGTGCATGGCAAGGTGCATTTCATCCTGCTGGACGGCTCGCGCGAGTTGATCGGCGACCGCATGAAAAAGCGCAAGGGGCACTTCATGCCGCCGGCGCTGCTAGACAGCCAGTTCGCCACTCTGGAAAAGCCCGCCGCCGACGAAGATGCGGTGATCCTGGATATTTCCCACACCGTACCGGTGCTGCTGGCTGAAGCCGCCCGCGCCCTGGTACCGGTGCCATAACTAAAAGGCAGGACAATGCGAAAGACACTTGCAGCTTTGCTTTTTGGTGTCGCCGCACTGCCTGCGCTTGCGCAGACGGACCTGCCGAAATTTTCCACCCCGCCGCCGCCGGTCACGGCCGAGAACAGCGTGATCGGTCCGGCCTATGCCGATCCGCCGGAAGCGGCCGCGAACGAAGCGGTGCCCCAGGGCGAGATCCGCGAATTCATCCTGTATTCGGAAGACAGCAAGATCTATCCGGGCATCGTGCGCGTGGCCGCCATGCAGCGCGATGCGCGCGGCAACTATGTCGTGCCGGCGGGCGGGCTGTCGGCACCCGGCCATTATGAGCGCCATGTCTGGGTTTATATTCCACGGCAGGTGAAGCCGAACGCGCCCGTCATGGTGGTACAGGACGGCCATTCTTATGTGAAGCGCCTGGCCAACATCCTGGACAACATGATCGCGGCCAAGCGCTTGCCGGCCATGGTGGTGGTGCTGCCCGATTCTGGCGGCAACGACGCGCAAGGCTCTGAACGCGGGCTGGAATATGACGAAGTGTCGGGCCGCTATTCCGACTGGGTAGAATCAGAATTGCTGTCCGCCGTGACCAAGAATTACGGAGTGACCTTCACGTCCGATCCCGAAGGGCGCGCTACCATGGGCGGATCGTCAGGTGCCGCCGCGGCCTTCACGATGGCCTGGTTTCATCCCGAGCGGTATCACAAGGTGCTGAGCTATTCGGGCACCTTCGTGAACCAGGCCTGGCCGCCCGATCCCAAGACGTTCCGCGGCGCCTGGGAATATCACGCCACCATTCTGCCCAAGGCGGCGAAGAAGCCGATCCGCATCTGGATGGAAGTGGGCGAAAAGGACAACCGCTTCGATAATGCCGAAGAGACCTGGCACAACTGGCCCTTGGCCAACAATCGCATGGCCGCGGTGCTGAAGAAGAAGGGTTACGACTATCGCTATGTCTTCGCGCTGGGCGCGGGCCATGTCGATGGCCGCGTGGTCATGCAGACCTTGCCGTCAGCGCTGGAATGGCTGTGGCGGGATTATCCGAAATAAAGCTGAATAAAAACAACAACGGAGACGAGACATGAAGAAGACCACCGCATTGTCGCTGCTGGCGCTGGCCGCCATGGTTCCGGCGTTCGCACAGCCCGTGCCAGATCTTTCGCTGCCGAAATTCCCCACGCCGCCGCCTGCGGTGACGGCCGAGAACAGCATCATCAAGCCGCCTTATGCCGATGTCCCGGAATACAAGGTCGATCCGTCGGTGCCGCAGGGCGATGTCCGCGAATTCATCCTCTATTCGGAAGACAGCAAGATCTATCCCGGCATCGTGCGGATCGAGAATGACATCAGCGCCAAGCGCGATGCCTATGGCAATCGCATGCCGGCGCCGGACGCAGCTGTCTCCAAGCCCGGCCGTTATGAGCGCCATGTCTGGGTCTATATCCCCAAACAGGTGAAGCCGAACGCGCCCTTCATGGTGGTGCAGGACGGCCATGGCTACATCAACCGCATGGCGCCGGTGCTGGACAACATGATTGCGGCGCACCGCGTGCCGGCCATGATCATCGTGGCGCCAGATTCCGGCGGCAGCGACGCCCAAGGCTCCCAGCGCGGGTTGGAATACGATACCTTGTCGGACCGTTATTCCAACTGGGTGGAGCAGGAATTGCTGCCCGCCGTGTCGAAGAATTACGGCGTGACGCTTACGTCCGACCCGGAAGGCCGCGCCACCATGGGCGGTTCTTCGGGTGCGATCTGCGCCTGGACCATGGCCTGGTATCATCCGGAGCGTTACCACAAGGTGCTGAGTTATTCGGGCACTTTCGTGAACCAGGCTTCGCCGCAGGACCCCAAGACGCCGCGCGGCGGCTGGGAATATCACGCCACGATGATCCCCAAGGCGGCGAAGAAGCCGATTCGCATCTGGATGGAAGTCGGCGAAAAGGACCTGCATTTTGACGATCCGGAATCGACCTGGCACAACTGGCCTTTGGCCAACAACCGCATGGCGACGGTGCTGAAGATCTTCGCCATGGACGCCAGGCATGTCGACAATGGCGTGGTGCGCCAGACCCTGCCGTCGGCGCTGGAATGGCTGTGGCGGGATTATCCTAAGAGCTGAGCTTCTTCGCCCACCAGGCCGTGATAAGCGGCACCGCCAGCATGGTGACCACCACGCTGGCGGCCACCAGCACGGTGGCGTAGGGCGCAGCCTTTGCGTAAGCCGGATTGGCGGCGGCGACCAAGGCGGGCACGGCCGCGGCATTGCCGGCGGTCGCGGCGGCGGCAAGGCCGGCCAGGCCTTTGCCGCCTGAAACGCGGTCGGCCAGGAACATCACGGTGCACGAGATCACCAGCACCACCCCGCCCAGTGCCAGACCCAGCAAGCCTGCGCGCCACACGTTGGCGAGGTTCAATCCTGCACCGATGGCGAAGGCAAAGAAGGGGATCAGCGCCGGTGCGGCCTTGCCCAGAAACTCGCGCATCTCGCGGTCAAGGTTGCCCAGCAACATGCCGACGCACAGCGGCAGGATCGCGCCGAGCAAGGTCTGCCAGGGAAAGGCCAGTAGCCCGCCCAAGGTCATCATGGTGATGAAAGGGCCGGACTCCAGCGACATGACCGAATAGGCGCCCACATCCTTGGGCGCGCCATAACGGCCCATCAGCGCCATGTAGAGCCCGCCATTGGTGTCGTTGATCGCCACCACCACCGCCAGGGTGGAAAGTCCCGCCAGCATGCCGGTCTGAATCGGCTCTGTCCCCAGCACCCGTCCCAGGATCAGCGCCGCCACCACGCCCATGCCCACCTTGGCCGCCAGCAGCACCCCGCCCTTGCCCGCCACCTGGGGGAGGGTCTCGAACGGGATGGTGGTGCCCATGCAGACATAGAAGACCGCCAGGATGGGCAGGGCGCCGGTGAACAGCGCCCCGGTGAAGGAGCCGAAGAACTGCCCCGCTCCCGGTGCGAAGGTGGCGATCAGGGCCCCCAAGGTCAGTGGCACGATCACCATGCCGCCGGGGATGGCCTCGAGGCCGCGCTTGATCGGAATGCCAATTTTCCCCCCGTTTTTTCGACAGCTTACCGGTCCGGCGGTACGTGC
>JAPLPI010000315.1 GCA_026400305.1 Alphaproteobacteria bacterium
GGCATGTTATGGTCTTTCCCGTTTGGGCGAGTTTCCCGGTTTGCTATGGTAAGTTCAAGGCAGACCGAAGCCCTATTTTCGTATTAAAAATCAGGTAAATCCTTGCCATTTTGCGGCCATTGCGGATCTGTTCGTTGCGCATCTGGCGGTAGAGGCTGTGCAGGGATGAATAATAATCCACCGAGCTGCGCTGGATGTCCTGGATGGTTTGGTACGTTTGGCCCTTCAGGTCCAGCAGGGTGAAAAATTGCTGGGTCCCCGACCAACAGATGTGCGGCTTGAAGCGGATCTGGTTGGTGGGATTGATCACCGTATCCACCACCAGCCCCGCGGCGTCGCGCGGATTGCTGGGCCCCAGCAAGGGCAAGATCAGGTAAGGCCCTTCGCCCACGCTCCACACCGCAAGGGTCTGGCCGAAATCTTCACCATGTCCCGGAATGCCAATTTTTCTGGCCGGATCGAGGAAGTCGCCCAGGCCAACGGTCGAGTTCACCGTCAGCCGCCACATGGATTTTCCAGCCCTTGAGACTTCGCCCTGCATCATGTCGTTCAGGAAGATGGTGGGCAGCGCCAGGTTGCCGAGGAAATTGTGCACCCCCCCGCCGGCCATCTTCCGGCACCAGGCTGAAATAGGTCTCTACAGTGGGGATGACGATATACTTGTCGATCTTGGCGTTGCGCCTCAGGGCGTCACGGTTGAACTGCTCATAGGTGTCATTGGCGGCCAGGCTCTCGGGCGAGGGGCCGGCACAGCCGGCCAGCAGCAGCCCGCACAGTTCCAAAACCACTGATCGTCAGCCGCGCATTTCGTCCAAAACCCAAGAATTTCCGGATTTTTGCAGGGATTTTAGGGGGAAATCCAGACCCCTTGCAGCCGCAGCGTCCTTAATCATATAAAGATATGTTTATATGTAGGAAGGCAATGGATAGGCTGGTTTCCATGCTGCGTGCCGCTGGCGACCCGACTAGGTTACGCCTGCTCCTGTTGCTGCGCCAGGCCGAGCTGACGGTGAGCGAGCTGATCGAGATCGTCGGCCAGTCCCAGCCACGGGTTTCCCGCCATCTCAAGCTTTTGGGAGAGGCCGGGTTGGTGGAACGCTTCAAGGAAGGCAGCTGGGTGTTCTGCCGCGCCGCCGACCGGGGCACCGGCGCCGAGCTGGGCGCTGCGATCGCGGCCCTTGCCAATCCCTCCTTGCACGAGGCTGACAAGGCGCGCCTGGAGCATGTGCGCCAGGCGCGCGCAAGCGCGGCCGCGTCCTATTTTAAGTCCAACGCCGCCGAATGGGAGCGCATTCGCGCGCTTCATGCGCCGGAGAAAGACGTGGAAGCGGCCATCGCGCGCCATCTCACGGCGGCGCAAATCGAGAATTTTCTGGATGCCGGTACCGGCACCGGACGGATGCTGGAATTGATAGCGCCGCTTGCGCGGCGCGCGGTGGGCATTGATGTCAGTCCCGACATGCTGGCCATCGCCCGCGACCGTTTGCTGCGCGCCGATATTCACAACGCGCAGGTGCGCCTGGGCGATACCTATCGCCTGCCGTTCCCCAATGGCGCGGTCAGTGCCGGTTTCGATGTCGTGCTGTTCCACCAGGTACTGCATTACCTGGACGATCCGGGCACGGCGGTGGCGGAGGCCGCGCGCGTAATGGCGCCGGGTGGCCGCCTGCTGATTGCCGACTTCGCGGCTCACAAGGAAGAGTTTCTGCGCGAGGAGTTCGCCCACCGGCGCCTCGGTTTCTCGGACAGGGAAGTGGAAAGCTGGTTAGCGGGCGCAGGCCTGGCCAATGCCGGCAGCGAAACCATCGCGCCCATGGGCGAAGGCGAAAAACTCACCGTCAAGCTGTGGCTGGCCACGGGAAAAGCAAAAAGCAAAAAAGAAACCGCATGAGCCTGGAAAATCTCATCACCAATCCGGGGCCGCTTGCGGTCTCGTTCGAATTCTCCCCGCCCAAGACCGAGGAGGCGGAAGCGGCGCTGTGGCTGGCGATCCGCCGGCTGGAGCCGCTGGCGCCGTCCTTTGTCTCGGTCACCTATGGCGCGGGCGGGTCCACCCGCGAACGCACCCATGCCACCGTCAAGCGCATCGTGGAGGAGACATTGCTCAAGCCTGCCGCGCATCTGACCTGTGTCGGCGCCTCGCGCGGCGAGATCGACGATATCGTACGGGCCTATTGGGATGCGGGCATCCGACATATCGTGGCGCTGCGGGGCGACATGCCCGGCATGAGCGGGCCTTATGTGCAGCATCCGGAGGGTTACAATTCCACGCCGGAACTGATCGCTGGCATCAAGAAAATCGCGGACTTTGAAGTCAGCGTATCTTTCTATCCGGAACGTCATCCGGACTCTCCCAGTCACGGCCATGACATCGAACTGCTGAAAGCCAAGATGGATGCCGGCGCATCGCGCGCACTGGGCCAGTTCTGTTTCGACAACGACCTGACGGCGCGATTTCGCGACGATGCCGCGCGCGCCGGTATCACCATTCCGGTGGTGCCCGGCATCATCCCCACCACCAATTTCAATGCCGTGGCGCGCATGGCGGGCAAGACCGGCGCATCCATTCCCGCCTGGTTGGCAAAGGCCTATGAGGGGCTGGATGACGACGCGGAAACGCGCCGCATTGTGGCAGCCGCAGTACTGGCCGACCAGGTGCAGCAGCTGCGTACGCGGGGTTTTGGCCAGTTCCACTTCTACACTCTCAATCAGGCCAACCTGACCTACGCGGCCTGCCGCATTCTCGGTATTCGTCCCGTCCACTCTTAAGTTTTTGGAAATGTTATGAGTTTTGATCGCGATGCCCGTATTGCCTGGATGAAGGCGGAGGCCAGGAAGCGGCTTCTGCTGCTGGATGGCTCATGGGGCGTGATGATCCAGGGCTTCAAGCTGGGTGAGGAGGATTTTCGGGGACCGCGTTTCGACAATCATCCGTCGGAACTGAAGGGCAACAACGATCTTCTGACACTGACCAAGCCGGAGATCATCCAGAATATCGGCCGCCAGTATCTGGAAGCCGGGGTGGATTTCATTGAGACCAATACCTTCAACTCCAATTTTACTAGCCAGGAAGATTATGGGTTGGGGCATCTTGTTGGCGAGTTGAATGAGGCGGGCGCCAGGCTGGCGCGCGATCTGTGCGACGAGTATTCCACCTCCAGCCGTCCGCGCCTGGTCGCCGGCGTGCTGGGCCCGGCCAACCGCACCGCCACCATCTCGCCCGACGTCAATGACCCGGCCTTCCGCAACATCACCTTTGACCAGCTGCGTGAGACCTATCGCGACGGCACGCGCGGCCTGATCAAGGGCGGCAGCGACGTCATCATGATCGAAACGGTGTTCGACACCTTGAACGCCAAGGCGGCCATCTATGCCATCGAGGAAGTGTTCGAGGAGATGGGCGTGCGCCTGCCGGTGTGGATTTCTGGCACCATCACCGACCTGTCGGGCCGCACCCTGACGGGCCAGACGCCGACCGCATTATGGCATTCGGTGCGCCATGCCGATCCCTTTGCCATCGGACTGAACTGCGCGTTGGGCGCCAAGGAGCTTCGCCCCTATATCGCCGAGCTGTCGGGCGCCTGCGAAACGCTGGTGTCGGCCCATCCCAATGCTGGCCTGCCCAATGAGTTCGGCGGGTATGACGAGTCGCCGGAGCAGATGGCGACGATGATCGAGGAATTCGCCCGCTCCGGACTGGTCAATATTGTCGGCGGCTGCTGCGGCACAAAGCCTGATCATATCGCCGCTTTCGGCAAGGCCATCGCCGGCGTGACGCCGCGCGTCATTCCGGAGAAGCCAAAATATATGCGCCTGTCGGGGCTTGAGCCGTTCACGCTGACGCCCGACCTGAACTTCATCAATGTTGGTGAGCGCACCAACATCACCGGCAGCGCCAAGTTCCGCACGCTGATCGTCGCGGGCGATTATGAGGCGGCGCTGGAAGTTGCCCGCAGCCAGGTCGAGAATGGCGCCCAAGTCATCGATATCAACATGGACGAGGGCATGATCGATGGCGAGGCGGCGATGACCCGCTTTGTCAACATGATGGCGGGCGAGCCGGACATTTCCAAAGTGCCGCTGATGATCGACAGTTCCAAGTGGAAGGTGATCCAGGCCGGCCTGAAATGCTGCCAGGGCAAGGTCATCGTCAATTCGATCTCGCTGAAGGAAGGCGAGGAATCTTTCCTGGAACAAGCCAGGCAGGTGCGCCGCTTCGGCGCCGCCGTGGTCGTGATGGCGTTCGACGAGGTCGGCCAGGCCGATACCAGGGAACGCAAGATCGAGATCTGCAAGCGGGCCTATGACCTTCTGGTCCAGAAGGTGAAGTTCCCGCCGGAAGACATCATCTTCGATCCCAATATCTTCGCCGTCGCCACCGGCCTGGAAGAGCATAACGAATATTGCAAGGCGTTCGTCGAAGCGGCCGAGGTCATTCGCCGCGAAAATCCGCATGCCCATATCTCGGGCGGCGTCTCTAACTTCAGTTTTTCGTTCCGAGGCAACGACAAGGTGCGTGAGGCGATGCACTCGGTGTTCCTGTTCCACGCCATCAAGGCGGGAATGGACATGGGCATCGTCAATGCCGGCCAGCTCACCGTCTATCAGGACATTCCCACGCCGCTGCGCGAAGGCATCGAGGATGTGCTGTTCAACCGCCGCGAGGATGCCACCGAGCGGCTGCTGACCCTGGCACAGGAATACAAGGGTGGCGCCGCCACCGCCGAGGTGGAAGACGCCGCCTGGCGCAGCCTGCCGGTCAACGAGCGTATCAGCCACGCCATGGTGGCGGGCATCGATGCCTTCATTCTTGAGGATACCGAGGAAGCACGCGCCGCCGCGACCCGTCCGCTGGACGTGATCGAAGGGCCGCTGATGGCCGGCATGAATGTGGTAGGCGACCTGTTCGGGTCGGGCAAGATGTTCCTGCCCCAGGTGGTGAAATCCGCCCGCGTGATGAAGAAGGCGGTCGCCTATCTGCTGCCCTACATGGATGGCGACAAGAGCCAGGTGAAGGAGCCGGCGGGCAAGATCATCATGGCCACGGTGAAGGGTGATGTGCATGACATCGGCAAGAACATCGTGGGCGTCGTGCTTCAGTGCAATGGTTACGAAGTCGTCGACCTGGGCGTTATGACGCCGACGCAGAAAATCCTAGATGCAGCCCGGGAGCACAAGGCCAACATCATCGGCCTGTCCGGCCTGATCACCCCGTCGCTGGACGAGATGGTGACAGTGGCGTCCGAGATGGAGCGCCAGGGTTTCGACATCCCGCTGATGATCGGCGGGGCCACAACGTCGAAGGTGCATACGGCGGTGAAGATCGATCCCAGCTATCGCCGCGGCCAGACCGTCTATGTCACCGACGCCAGCCGCGCCGTCGGCGTGGCGTCCAGCCTGCTGCACAAGGATACCGGCGCCGCCTATGCCGCCGACATTCGCACCGAATATGAAAAGATGGCCGTGGCCCATGCCAACAAGCAGGTCAGCGGCAAGCGCCTGACACTGGAGCAGGCGCGCGCCAATGCGGCCAAGGTCGATTTCACCGGCTATGTGCCGCCGGCGCCCGGCTTCATGGGCTCGCGCATCTATACCAACTACGACCTGGGCGAGCTGGCCAATTATATCGACTGGGGTCCCTTCTTCTCGACCTGGGAACTGGCAGGACCGTTCCCGGCCATCCTGACCGACGAGAAGGTCGGCAAGGTGGCCAGCGACCTCTACCGCGACGCCCAGGCGATGCTGAAGAAGATCATCGACGGCAAGTGGCTGAACGCCAGCGCGGTGATCGGCTTCTGGCCGGCCAACCGCGATCCGAAAAATCCGGACGACATCATCGTCTATGGCGACAAGGCGCGGAAGTTTCCCATCCAGACCCTGCACACCCTGCGCCAGCAGATGGCGCGCGAGGCGGATCGTCCCAACCTGGCGCTGTCCGACTTCATCGCGCCGGTGGGCGTGGAGGATTATATCGGCGGCTTTGTCGTCACCACCGGCATCGGCGAGGACAAGCACATCAAGAAGTTCGAGGCGGGCAAGGACGATTATTCCGCGATCCTGCTGCGTGCCCTGGCCGACCGCCTGGCCGAGGCCTTTGCCGAGCGCATGCATGAACGGGTGCGCAAGGATTACTGGGGCTATGCCGCGCAGGAGCAGCTCAGCAATGAGCAGCTGATCCAGGAGACCTACACAGGCATCCGCCCAGCACCCGGCTATCCCGCCAAGCCCGAGCACAGCGAGAAAGCCACCCTGTTCAAGCTGCTGGATGCCGAGGCCAAGATCGGGGTCAAGCTGACTGAAAGCTATGCCATGTGGCCGGGCGCC
>JAPLPI010000229.1 GCA_026400305.1 Alphaproteobacteria bacterium
GATCTGGGCGCCAACCTGCAGGCCTCCACCGACATGGCGCGGTTCCGCCATGAGCAGGTGCCAAATCTGTTGTCGATGGAATCGTCGCTTTACGAACTGGTCGGCGCCAGGCTGAAGGCGATGGGGCACAAGGTTGTGGCGGTGAATGGTGCGATCGTGGGGGGGTTCCAGGCCATCCTGTTCACCCCCGATCCGAAAGAAGCGGCGCCCGATCCCTCGCCCACATCACAGAAACCGGTCAATGGCATGTACCGAGCGGGCAGTGATCATCGCAAGGATGGCCAAGCGTCTGCATGGTAAAGCCGTCAGCCTGGTAAGGCCAGCCTGCGGCGTATCACCGGCTCCAGCGCGAACAGCAGCACGGCGCTGACCGCGCCGCCGCCTGCCAGAAGCGCGAAGATCAGCCAGCTCGGCGCGTCCGCCAATGTGCCGCCCAGCCAGCCGGCGCACAGACTGCCAAAGCCCATGGTGAAAACCCAAAGCCCCATCAGCACGCCGGTGACTTCTTTTGGCGCGCGCTGGCTGATCTCGGCCAGACCGATGGGAAAGACGCACAATTCGGCCAAGGTGATGACTAGGTAGAAAACCACGATCCAGATCGGTGCCACAGGCGCGCCTCCCGATTGCCAGTCCACCACCAGCATCAGCACATAAGACAGCACCATCAGCACCGTGCCGGTGAGGATCTTGGTGATGGCAGGATGGCGATGGGCGGTGAGATCATGCCTGGCCCAGTATTTCGACACGAACGGCCCGCCCAGGATGATGATCAGTGGATTGAGTGACAGGAACCAGGTGGTCGGCACGTCGAAGCCCAACACCATCTTGGCCACCCGATCACGCACATACAGGTTCATCACTCCGCCATAGGTCTGCTGGCCGATCATGTAGATGGCGGTGAAGAACACCATGATGAGCACGAGCTTCACGCCGGGATCGCTCCAGACCGAGGCTTCGGTGCTGCCGGTATCCTTGCGCAGCGGCTTGACGAAGGTAGTGAACAGGTCTTTGGAGAACCACAGGAAGGCGAAGAGGCCAATCATCATGCCCACGCCGGCGGACAGGAATCCCCAGGACCAGCCAGTGCGCTCGCCCAATGTGCCCGCACCATAGGGCGCGCAGAAAGCGCCCAGGTTAATGCCCATATAGAAGAGCATGAAGCCATTCTTGCGGCGATGGTCCCCCGGGGAAAACAACTGGCCCATCAGCGAGCCGACATTGGACTTGAACATGCCCGCGCCCACGATCATCGCCGCCAGCCCGCAATAGAAAAGCAGGAAGTGCAGCCCCGCAGCGTGCGCTGCCGGCGTTCCGGCTGCAGCGAGCAGGAAGTTGGCGCCGGCCAAGCCCAGACAGCCGATCACTACCGCCCGGAATGGGCCGATCAGCCTGTCGGCGATCCAGCCGCCCAGCAGTGGAGCCATGAAGATCATGCCCACTGTGACGCCGAACAGCTTGAGGGTAGCGCCCTTGTCCATGCCAAGCCCCCCTGTGGCGGGATCGGCGGCCATGAACAGGGTCGCAAGGCCGGTGAAGCCGTAATAGGAGTATCGCTCCCAGAACTCGGTGGCCGCGATCAGGGTGACGCCCCGGGGCTGGTCGAGGAATTTCGTGCCCTGTACTGTCATCCGGCTTGCCCCACGCGACGCTTTTGCCAAGCCGCAGGCTGACCGCCCTTCAATGTCGCTGGCAAGTGTTTATTGTCGCCACGGGGATAAAAGACGGGGACCACCCATGCGCATCCTGATTGTTGCACTTGCAGCGATACTTTTGCTGCCGCTGGCGGCGCAGGCAGCGCCATCGCAGACCCTGGCGATTCCGGGCCTCAGCCAGCCGGTGGAGATCATCCAGGACCGCTGGGGCGTCTCGCACATCTATGCCAAGAACGAGAACGACCTGTTCTTTGCACAAGGCTACAATGCGGCGCGCCACCGGCTGTTCCAGCTGGAGATGTGGCGGCGCCAGGCTACCGGCACGGTTTCGGAGATATTGGGGCCCAGCGAACTGAAGCGCGATATCGGCAACCGCCTGTTTCAGTATCGCGGCGACATGAAACAGGAACTGAGCTGGTATCACCCCCATAGCGAAGCGATCATTGAATCCTTCGCGCTCGGCGTGAACGCCTTCATCGCCCAGACCGAGCGTGATCCAGCCCTGCTGACGCCCGAATTCAAGATGCTGGGCATCAGGCCCGGCAAATGGACGCCAGCTATCGTGGTATCGCGCTTCAACGGGCTGGCGCGCAACCTGGATGATGAGATGAACACGGCGCTGGCGGTGCGCGCCATTGGCGCCGACAAGGTGCGCTCCCTGGCCAGCTACCAGCCGGCCAATCCCAGACTGGAGATCGATCCGGCGGTCGATGCCGCGCTGCTGTCCAAAAGTATCCTGACCTATTACGACGCCATGCGCGCGCCGCTGATGTTCAAGCCTGAGCAATTGCTGGCGGAATATCGCCGCTCCAAAGGCGCGTCGGCGGCCAAGCCGGTACAAGTCGCCAGCGTCATTCCCACCCAGGCCGAACTGGCCGACCGCCGCGCCGACATGGGCAGCAACAATTGGGTGGTAAGCGGAAGGCTGGCCGAAAGCGGCATGCCGATGGTGACGGGCGATCCCCACCGGGTGCAGGAAATTCCCTCGCTGCGTTACTGGGTGCATCTGAACGCGCCGGGCTGGAACGTGATCGGCGCGGGCGAGCCTTCCATTCCCGGTGTGTCCTATGGCCATAACGATCATGGCGCCTGGGGCTACACCATCTATGGCACCGACACCGAAGATCTTTATGTCTATGACATCAACCCGGCCAATCCGCTGCAATACAAGTTCGGCAGGGACTGGGAGACCATGAGGGTCGTGCACGAAAGCGTCCCTGTGAAGAGGCAGGCGGCGGAGGAGGTGGATCTGAAATTCACCCGTCACGGCCCGGTGCTGTTCGAGGACAAGTTGCATCACAAGGCCTATGCGGCGCGAGCCGCCTGGCTGGAGCCGGGCGGCTCGCCGTATCTGGCGATGTTGCGGGTGGACCAGGCGCAGAACTGGACCCAGTTTGCCGACGCCATCAGTTACGCCCGTACCCCCGCGCTGAATTTTGTATGGGGCGATAAGAGCGGCGACATCGGCTACAACGCCGCGACCATTTCGCCGCGGCGGATGAATTTCAGCGGACTGGTGCCGGTACCCGGCGATGGCCGCTATGAGTGGAACGGCTTCCTGCCCATCAAGGAGTTGCCGCATGTGCTGAACCCGGACAAGGGATTCTACAACACCTCCAACGACTGGCAGGTGCCTGTGGGCTATCCGCATATGGAAGCGATCCACTATGTCTGGGCGGACCCCTATCGTGGCCGCAGTGTGGCGGAGCAGCTGGGCGGGGCGAAGAAATTCTCCGTCGCCGACATGATCAACCTGCAGAATTACAATCTGTCGATTCCGGCGCGCAGCATCGTGCCGCTGTTGCGTGATATCGCGATCACCGATCCTGTTGCGCGCAAGGCCGCGGCCCGGCTGCTGCACTGGGATTTCATTCTGGACAAGGATTCGGTCGAGGCCGGCATCTATGAGATGTTCCAGCGCCGCCTGATGGTCAACGTAAAGAACATCATCGTGCCGGCGCCGGCGCGCGATGCCCTTACCCCGCCCATGACCCGCATCGTCTCGTCGCTGGCGGCGCCGGACGGAAGCTATGGCGCCGATCCGCTGGCCGGGCGCAATGCTGTGCTGGTGCAGAGCCTAGAACAGGCCTGTGCAGACCTGACCGGGCGATTAGGCACGGACATGGAGAAATGGACCCTGGGCGCCTATCACTATGCCCGCATCATCCATCCCATGACGGCGGCGCTGCGGCCCGACCTGCAGGAAAAGTTCGATGTCGGGCATTTCCCGCGCGGCGGTGACAATTACACCATCACCGCCACTGGCGGCACCGACAATCAGGGCGCCGGCGCGTCTTTCAAGATCGTCTCGGATACCTATGACTGGGACGCCTCAGTGGGCCAGAACAATCCGGGCCAGTCGGGCGACGTCAGCGATCCGCATTACCGCGATCTGTATGAGCTGTGGGCACGGGGCAAGTATTTTCCGGTCTTCTTCTCGCGGCCCAAGGTGGAATCGGTGGCGGAGAAGACAATCCTGCTGGCGCCGCAATAGACTTCTATGAACTGCTGAAGCGGAATTCAGTCACTTCGTGCAGCGGCTGGTCCGGCGCCACCAGCCTGGACGGGAAGTTCGGGTGGTTGATGGCGTCCAGATAGCCCTCGGTCTCCATGCTCATGGAGTAGAAAGTCTTGTAGATCTTGCCGCCTTTGCCTACCTGCGTCCGGGTGCCGATATTGTCACTGTAGAGCTGCAGGCCGGGCTGGGTGGTGGACATGTCCATCACAATGCCGGTGTCCGGATCAGCCAGCCGCGCCGCGCGGCGCATGGTGCCAGGCTTGCCGTTGATGATCATGCAGATGTCTAGTCCTCCGCGCATGGCGATCTGGTCAAAGGGTGAGTTCAACACCGTGCCCAGCCGCACGGGTTTGCGGAAATCGAATGGCGTGCCGTCCACCGAAGCGATCTCGCCGGTCACCAGATTGTCGGCATCCTGCGGCGTGTATTTGTTGGCAAAGACCTGAAGTGTCTGGTTGGAGATGTCGCCATTGCCTTCGCCCTGCAGTGCGAAATAGGAATGGTTGGTCAGGTTGGCGATGGTCGGCCGGTCGGAGTTCGCTTTGTATTCTTTCCGCAGGGCGGGGTCCTTGGTCTGCTTATTGGTCATCTCCGTGGTCATTGCGCCGGGATAGCCGCGGTCACCGTCCGGGAGCGGCATCGTCAAAACCCAGTTCGGTATCGGTCTTGGTGCCCTGTTTGTTGGGCACCATCAGGCTGACGATCATGCCGCCATAATTGGTGATCCGCGCTTCCAGCCCCTTGGGACCGGTCAGGGTGAAAAGCTGGATCTTGTGGCCATCGGCGGTGGCGCCCCAGTCGGCACTCGAGATATTCGCGGCCTGCGCGGAGGATGCCGCGGCCCAGAAAAGCGCGAGCAATAAAGCGGTCTTGAAGCCCTGCATTGTCACGCCCCCGGGATTATCTCATGTTGTCCCTAGCATAATCGCAATCACTTGGGGCGGGCTAGGCTCGCTGCAATGCATCATTCGGGGGTTTCATGCGGTGCATCATCATAATGGCGATAACGCTTTGCTTCACAATGGCTGGCGCATCTGCCCAGGTGGGCGGCCAGGGCACGCCCTGGCGCGGGGCCGGCGTGCAACCCTGTTTCGGTATCGATGGCGGTGCCAACAAGTGCCCGTCTCCATCCCTGATGCGCGTAATACGTGCCGGCCATCTGTTCGACAGCAAGACTGGCACCTTGCTGGCCAACCAAGTTGTTGTGATCTCGGGTGAAAAGATCATCGCGGTTGGTCCGGCCGGCAAAGTGAAAATTCCTGCCGGCGCGACGGTCACCGATCTATCCCATGAGACGGTGCTGCCCGGTCTGGTCGACATGCACACCCACATGTTCAATGCCTTGAAGCCCGGTACCAGCAAGGAAACTGCCGTGCTGCTGGCAGTGCAGAACACGCAAGCCGATCTGCGCGCCGGTTTCACGTCGGTGCGCGACATGAGCACCCATGGCAACGCCTATGCCGACGTGGACGTTCGTGACGCCATCAACCGTGGTGAGATCGACGGGCCGCGCGCCCAGGTTTCCACCCGCGGCATCGTCTGGGGGGCGCCTGGCGCCAAGCTGCTGGAGCCGGGCGAAAGCGCGGTGGTGCATAATGTGGAGGAAGCGCGTGCCACGGTGCGCGACCAGATCGGCCATGGTGCGGACTGGATCAAGCTGTTTCCTGCGGGCGCCTATTCTTTCGGCGAGTATGGCAAGCCGGTATATGTCGTGACCTATCCCATGCCGGTGCTACAGGCGCTGATCGACGAGACCCACAAGCTGGGCCGCAAGACCGCCTGCCACGTTTTTGGCGGCGAAGGGCAGAAGAACGCGATTATCGCCGGCTGTGACAGTATCGAGCATGCGTTCGGCCTGGACCAGGAACAGGCCGACATGATGGTGGCGAAACACCTCTCCTATGACCCGACCCTGCAGCGCTATACCGAGCCTTACATGGACGACAACGACGCCAAGAATACCGGCGGCAAGTATCGCATGATCCCGATTTTCCAGAATGCGGTGATCCTGGCGTCGCACACCAGGGACCTGAAGATCACAGTCGGCAGCGGCGTGGATGGCTCGACCTTTCCGCACGGCTTCCAGGCGCTGGAACTGGTGGCGCTGGTCAAGCAGGCGCACCTGACACCGGCGCACGCCATTCAGGCGGCCACGGTCAACGGCGCCGACGTGCTGGGCTGGCAGGATCGCATTGGTTCGCTGGACGCGGGAAAGTATGCCGACCTGATCGCCGTCCCGGGCAACCCGCTCAACGACATCACCGAACTTCAGCGCGTGAATTTCGTGATGAAGGGCGGCAAGGTTATGCGCGACGACCCGGTCAGCCGCCGGTAAAGGCCCGCACGGTAAAATATAGGATCGACGGTCCCACCAAGCAGCCGACGCCGGTGTGGAAGGTGGTGATCAGCGCGCCATACGGCACCAGCTTGGGGTCGGTGGCAGCCAGCCCGCCGGTGACGCCGCTGACGGT
>JAPLPI010000237.1 GCA_026400305.1 Alphaproteobacteria bacterium
GTTATTCAAATTCCCGTGTGAAAAAAAAATTCTGCTTACATGTACATTATTATACCACGCACACGCACGCATACACCCACACATAATACACAACACACACGCACGCATACACCCACACATAATACACAACACACACGCACACACACTTCGACGTTCGGGATGTGGAGATGTTTTGGAATGTGGAGATGTTTTGAAATGTGGCGCAACTCTGCTTTTTTTTAATGCATATTTTGTTTTTCCGTTGTCCAAATTCCCGTGTCAAAAAAAATTCTCGTGACATGTACATGTGAGACCACACGCACACGAAGACATACACAACACACACTCACATACACAGTGTTCGACGTTCGGAACGTGGAGATGTTTTGTGAGAATGACAACCTTCTTTTTTTTGGATTGCACATTTTGTTTTTTTGTTATTCAAATTCCAGTGTCAAATAAAAAATTCTTCTGGCATGTATTAGACAACATACGCACACACACACACATACAGACACACACACTTCGCGTGCGCTGCGCGCTACTACACACACGCTTTGCTTCGCACGTTTGTTTTTTAAGAGTAATAATCTTTTTTTCGACAATTCAATCATTTTTTTCCACAAAAATTAAATTTTTCACGCGCGCTATACAACACACTCCCACACACACTAGATCCCGTCGATGCAAATGTATACCACGAACTCAGACAGAAAGCGAAAAGGAGATGGATGTAGAGACAAAGACAGAAGGAGAAGTCGAGAGTACAGTGGCAGAGACAGAGACAGAAACAGAGATAGATGTAGCGAAAGCTATAGAGACAGAGAGAGAAGTGAAGAGAGAATAAGAGACAGAGACCGTGAGAGAAGCAGAGAGAGAAGTAGCGAAAGATACAGCGAAAGACATATATATGGAGACATAGACAGAGAAGAAAGACACAGAGTCAGAGGCAGGAACAGATCTAGAAAGAGAAGCCGGGACAGAGACAGAGAAAGAGAAAGAAGCCGACGCAGAGACCTAGACAGAGATAGAAGTGGATATAGATTCAGAGACAAAAGCCGCAACATAGGCAACAAAAGAGACATAGAGAGAAGTGGATGGAGGAGGAGAGACCGAAGCAGCGCAAGAGATAGAGAGAGAGACATGGTCAAAGTGCATTCCATGATAAGTATCACGCATTGCCCTGCCCGTGATGCACTGTTGTCACAAGCGACCTGGTTTTTACACAACTCTTCAGTACGCACCATCATCGAAGTGCTAAGCAGCGTGCTTGCGAACATAAACAATGGGCTGTTACATAATGCTATTTCAGCCTTCATGGCTCACGAAAAAATTGATCGCCCACACAAGAAGCACTGCATGACATCTTTGTCCACCGCAACCAGTTGGATGGACATGCTGGTCGCATATAACAACGGTGCCTTGGTTGTGACCAAAATCTTCCCGTTCCTGGACACATATGATCATTTCCACTTCGCTAAAACAAACAAAAGGCTTTACAGTCTAGCTGGATGGATGCCCGTACGCCGAAGCTTTGCTCAACCTCGATCTTGGAACAAGACTATGACCTTTGGTTCTGATATAACCAAAGATTTTATCGCAAGACTCTCGATGTTTGCTGCTCCTACCAGTGTTTTTTTGGACGGATGTTACAACTTGAACTCAAATTATGAGTTTAAACTTGATGATTATGAGCAAGACCTGGATGTCCTGTCCGCTTTTCCTCTCCGCGAATTGAAGATGAGCGACTTCTACTTTGGGGACCTGACTGCTTTGGTATCAGGGCTACCATATCTCACGTCCCTGTATATGAATGATGGTCATGACGATCATCGTGGGGACTCATGGTGGCCCGATTTCATCCCGTCGTTACAAAAGCTGTACGTGAACGGCCAAAAAATGACCTTTGAGGGTGCAAGGAACATTGCAAAGCACGTAAATCTGGTGGAACTGAGTCTGTGTCATTATTCACTGGCGGACGACAACATGACCCCACAAATTCTCCACCTACATCAGCTTCAAGTACTTAAGTTGAGACATATCAAAGTTACTGACGGGTTTTTACGACAGCTTGATCTCATGCGCAAGTTGAAACGGTTGAGTTTATCTTGCTGTGCAGCAGTTACAGACCAAGGACTTGCTGCGTTAGCGAACTTTCATCTTGAACATCTTCACTTGGAATGTACAGACCAGGAGCACTACTCAGCCAAGCTAATCACGGATGATGGTTTAAATGCACTCCTGGGTTTATCAGCCCGGTCCTCTGACCACTCTACGCCACATGCATTGGATGGTCCTATCAATCATCACACCAACCTCGCGTTACACCTTCGTACCTTGATTCTTGTGGGTTTCAACTTCAATGACGTCACGTCTGAGTACGAGATAGATGTTGGTGCCATGCAGCTCGAAAAGGTGGTTTGGTCCGCCCAAAAGACCTTTCGATGGAAAATGGGCGATTGTGATGGTCCGCAACAACGTGGCCATCTTCCCTTGCAGGCGCTTTCCCTGCGACGGAGCTATGTCGACTCAAAGTGCCTGAGTTATATCGAGAAATTTAGCGCACTTCGACTGCTAGATTTATCTAAATGTCCTGACATCAGAGATGACATGCTAGAAGCACTGGCCCATTTACATCTCGAGGGATTGGATCTCAGCAAAACTCATATTACCGGAGATTGCTTTATTCACCTTAAGTGCACTGATCGTTTACATACGCTCATCCTGGATTCATGTCAAAATCTCAGAGACGCCTCATTGGAACATCTTCATGGCAGCAAGTTACGGCAGATTTACCTAGGATTATGTAGCAATCTTTCTTCAAAATTTCGCGAACACCTTCGGTGAATGCCTTATTTAGAGGAAGCCATTGAACCA
>JAPLPI010000156.1 GCA_026400305.1 Alphaproteobacteria bacterium
CACGGCGGGAACGAGGGGCAGGGTGCGCAACCGCTGCGAGGTCACTGGCGACAATTGCGTAAGCCAGCCCCGGACCGGTTCATCTAGGGCCGCGGCATTGCCGGTGCTGGTGAAGCGGGCCAGCTTTTGGATCTCGTCCGTGCCGCCTGCTAAGCGATATTCCATCAGGCTTTTGAGGGCGTACTGCGCGTGGGAATAATTGCCGAACAGGTAGGATAGGTTCTTGCGAAAATCCGACGGTCCCAGCATGCCGGGAATGAAGTTGCGCAAGGCGCCGGTGGAAAGGCCGTCGTCATAGGCATTGACCAGCAAGGTCAGCTCGACATCGCTTTGACGCAGCAGGGCGCGGATAATGGTGGCGCTGCCGCGGCCGCCGCAGAATAGGACGATACGGGTCATCCCCTAAACCTCATGGCAGAGGCCGGGTGATGATGCCCAGCTTCAGCAGGATCTGGCGCAGGGCAATGTATTTCACGAACAGCAGGCGATGGATCGTACCGCGCACCAGATTCATGCTGCTGACGCCGGTGGTGCGCGGGCGATGTGTGATCTCAACCTCCACCGGTACGATGCGGCGTTCCAGCAGGCGCGACGTCACTTCGGTGGAATAATTCATGCCTTTTGCTTCCAGCCCAAGCCCGCGCAAGGTCGGGCCCCAGACCAGCTTGAAGGCGGAGTTGAAGTCCTTCAGCTGGCTGCCGTGCACGACATTGCAGACCTGGCCGCTGGCCCAGCTGCCGAAGCGTGCGAAGGGTACATCCTTCTTCTGGCGGATACCAATGGCGGCCTTCCCGCCGGAACGGCGAACCGCCGCCAGCATGTCCGGAAGATTAGCAATCGGAAATTGACCGTCACTGTCCAGCAGAAGCACCCAGTCGCCATGGGTGGCTGCGATAGCGTGATTGAGCGCGGCGGCGGCGCCCTTGTTCTGGGCGAAATGCAGCGGGCGCAGTTGTGGAAAAAGCAGGGTCAGTCGGTCCAGGATATCGGAGGTAGTGTCCTTGCTGCCGTCATTGCAGATCACGATCTCGAATTCCGACACATCATCGCAGCCGGAAAGGAAGCTGTGCCATTCGGTGACGACCGTCTCGATGCCTTCGGCTTCATTGAAGGCGGGAGCGGCCACCGACAGCTTGATGGGCTCGCTCATATTGCCTTCGGCAGGGCCGCCTCCATCATGGCGAGATAGGCTGCTTCCAGTTCCCGAGTAAAGCGGGCGGTGAGCGCACCGGGGTTGCGCGCCAGTTCGAGCGCCTTGGCTTCATACGCCGCAAAATCGTCTGCGATCAGCTCGGGGAGACCGGCCGCCTGCAGGATGCTGGCCGCCACACGCGCCGGAAATGAATGGCCCGGCACGGTCAGCAGCGGCAGGCTGGCCCAAAGCGCGTCGCTGGCGGTGGTATGGGCGTTGTAGGGCAGGGTGTCGAGGAACAGATCGGCCAGTTGCTGGCGCGCCAAGTGCGCGTCGGGCGTGGTGCGCCCGGCAAAGATCAGCCGCTCCGGTGCGATACCGCGCGCCGCCGCTTCCTTGCGCAGATTGTACCGGATGCTGGCATTGCCTTCCAACAGCCACAGCACGCTGCCGTCCACCTGGCCGAGCAGCCGCATCCAGATGTCGAACTGCGGCGGCGTGATCTTCCAGTTGTGGTTAAAGCAGCAGAAGACAAAGCCGGTCTCCGGCAGGCCCGCTTCGGCCCGGGTCGGCGGCGGCAGCAACTCGCGCATGGTGTCTGTAACCCACAGAGTGGTGGGCAGGGCGGCGATCTTCTCGCTAAAGAAGCGATCCTGGTCGGGCGGCACCACCATGCGGTCGGCGACGATATAATCGATGAAGTCGCAGCCCGATGTTCCGGGATAGCCCATATACTTAGCCTGCACCGGGGCGGGACGATGCGCCAGCACCCAGGGCCTAGCGCCAGATGTGTGGCCTCCCAAATCCACCGCGATATCGACCTCCCATTGCCGCAGCATCTGCGCCACGCTGCGGTCATCCTGCAAACTTGCATCCACGAAACTGTCGAAGGTCCCCATCAGGCGCTGGCGCATGGGGCTGTTGACGTCGGGACCGAAGGACACGGCGATGGTCTCAAACCGCGTCCGGTCATGACATTCGAACATCTCCACCATCAGGGAGGCGGTGACATGCTGGTGGAGATCGGCCGACAGATAGGCGACGCGGACACGATCGTGGCTGTAGCGTTCGCCGCTCCATAGCGGCGGCAGCGGGCCAGGTCCGGCCTGGCGCACATAATTTTGTGAACAGCGTAGCTGCAGTTCGTTGTCGTCGTGATAGCCCATCAGCACAAAGGGCTGGATGATGGATTTGTCCTCCAGCACATCGGCTTTCAGCCGTGGCGCTAGCGCCGCGGTGCGCTGCCAATCGCCGATCATCAGCGCGGCATTGGCCAACCCGCTCAGCGCGCTTGGGTGATCGGGCGCCAGCGCAAGCACCTGCTCATAGCCGGCCAGAGCTTCCTCCATCCGGTTGAGTTCGGCCAGGGCATTGGCCCGGTTGTACATCGCGTCGGAAAAATCGGGCCTTAAGCCCACGGCACGGTCGCAATCGGCCAGCGACTCCGCAAAGCGTTTCTGGCTCCACAGCGCCACGGCACGGTTGTTGAAGGCTTCGGCATAATCGGGACGTAGCGCCAGCGCACTGTCATAGCTGTCGATCGCATCGCCCATGCGCTTTAAGTCGAACAGGATGATGCCGCGATTGTTCCAGGCTTCGACAAAGCCGCCATGCACGGTCAGCGCCCGCTCGACATCGGCCAGCGCGTCTTCGGGGCGCTTCAATCCCTTCAGCAGCAGGGCGCGGTTGTTCAATGTGTCGGGGAAATTGGGCGCCAACGCCAGGGCGCGGCCGTAGCTGGCCAGCGCGTCATCGCTGCGCTTCAACTCGGCCAGTATCACGCCGCGTGTGTTCAGCGCCTCGACATGATCGGGCTGAAGTGCCAGCGCGCGCTCCACGCTTTCCAGTCCCGCTTCCAGCCTCCCCAGGTCGCGCAGCACCATGGCGCGCTTGGCCAGCGCGGCGACATAGTCCGGCTTGGCCTTCAGTGCCTTGTCATAATTGGCCAGCGCTTCGGTGAAGCGGCCCTGGGTCTTGAGCACATTGGCGTAGTTGGACAGAACTTCCGGCGCATGGGGCTTCAGCTTCAGCGCCGCGCCCATCAGTTCCAGTGCCTCCCTGTTGCGGCCCTGCTGGGCCCGCACCACGCCCAGCAGATGGGGTGCGGTGGCGTCCTGTGGGACCGCCCGCATCAACTGTAGGTACAGCCGCTCGGCATCCCCCAGATTGCCGGTCTGGTGGAAGGCAAGCGCCTGTTTGATAAGTCCTTCAGGATTCATCATCGCTTCTAGACCATAGCCGGTTCCGCGCCCGCAAGTCCCGCCATATCCGGCTATTTTCATTGCCGTTTAAAGTGCTTACCATCCGGACAGGCGCCCAGAAGCGGGCGCAGCTGCGAGGAATGTCCCATGTCATTTCTGGACCGGCGCGGTCTTTTGACGGGTGCGGCAGCCCTTCTGGGTGCCGACATCGTCCTGCCCCTGGCGCGAGCGCTGGCGGCCGAGCCTGCGCCCGGCTTTACGACAGGCCGCGCCTTTTTCACCGCCGACCAGCGCAGCCTGGTCGCCGCGGTCAGCGAACGCATCGTGCCCACCACCGATACGCCGGGCGCCATTGTTGCCGGGGTTCCCGCCTTCATCGAGATGATGCTGGCGGATTCCTACGAACCCACCGGCCGCAACGAATTCATGCAGGGGCTGGGGATCCTCGACGGCTATTGCCGGGTGCAGTACGAAAAGCCGTGCGCGGCAGTGACGCCTCAGCAGCTGGACGCGGTCCTGACCCTGGCAATGCAGAACAAGATGCCGGGCCTGCCCGCAAACTTCTTCCAGCATCTTCGCCAGATCGTGGTGCTGGGCTATTACACCAGCGAGATCGGCTGCAAGCAGGAGCGGGTCTATGTGCCTTTGCCCGGCCGCTATGACGGCAAATATCCGTTCGCCGATGTCCGGCGCGTCTTTTCCTCGTAAGTGGTGATGCATGGCCAGTACTGAATTCGACGCCATCGTCATCGGTTCGGGCATCAGCGGCGGCTGGGCCGCCAAGGAGCTGACCGAGAAAGGGATGAAAGTCCTGATGCTGGACCGCGGCCGCATGGTCGAGCATCGCAAGGATTACATCACCGAGGGTAAGGGCCCCTGGCAGCTGGCCTATCGCGGGAACCTGCCGCCCGAAGAGGTGGAGCGCGATTACCAGATGGCCAAGTGGGGCGGCGCCAACCTGACCGCTCAGACCCATTACTACAATAATGACCGGCTCAACCCGATCGACTATGAGAACTCCAAGCCGTTCCGCTGGGTGCGTTCCAACCAGGTGGGTGGCAAGTCACTGATCTGGGGTCGGGTGGCGCTGCGCTGGAGCAAGATCGATTTCGAAGCCAACAAGCGCGACGGTCATGGCAGTCCCTGGCCTATCAGTTATGACGAGATCGCGCCCTGGTACTCGTATGTGGAGAAATATGCCGGCATCGCTGGCTCGAAGGAGGGCCTGCCGGAATTGCCGGACGGTGAATACCAGCTGCCGCATCCCATGAACGTGGCGGAGAGCTGGGTGAAGGAGCGACTGGAAAAAGCCATTCCAGGCCGCAAGCTGATCTCCACCCGCACCGCCAACATGACCGAGGACAAGCCGGATCAGGGGCGTGCCCGCTGCCAGAGCCGTTCGATGTGCGCCCGAGGTTGTTCGTTTGGTGCCTATTTTTCGACGCAAGCCGTAACGTTGCCGGCGGCGCGCAAGACCGGCAACCTGACCTTGCTGCCGGACCAGGTGGTGACCAACCTGGAATATGATCCTAAAACCAAGCGCGTCACCGGCGTGCGGGTGGTGGATGCCAATACCATGCAGGCCAAGGTCCATACTTCGCGTATCGTGTTCGTCTGCGCCTCGACCTTGGCCACCACCCAGATATTGCTGAACTCGCGCCTGCCGGGCAGCGAACTCAGCTTTGCCGATTCCAGTGGTTTGCTGGGCCACTATATCATGGACCATGCCTTCCGCACCGGCTTCTGGGGCACGGTGCCGGACCCGGCGCTGGATCCGTTCATCACCTATGGCCGCCGTCCCAACGGCGTTTATATCCCGCGTTTCCGCAATCTGAATGGCCAGGATGCGGATGCCGATTTTGTGCGCGGCTATGGCATGCAGGGCGCGGCCGGACGCAATCCCGCCCAGCCGCGCGGTTTCGGCGCGGCGATGAAAGACGGCATGCGGGGTTACGAGCCCTGGCAAATCCGCTTCACGGCGTTCGGCGAATGTCTGCCCTACAAGGACAACACACTGTCGCTGAATCCGGCCAAGCTGGACCGTTTCGGCGTGCCGCTGGCGGTTTTCAACGTCACTTTCCGCGACAATGAGCAGAAGATGCTGCGCGATGCGGCGCTGCAGGGCGAAGCGATGATGAAGGCGGCGGGGCTGGTCAATGTCGGCTCGTCGAACGAGGAACATGTGCCGGGCGATGCCATCCACGAGATGGGCGGAGCCTGCATGGGCGCCGATCCGCGGAACTCGGTGGTCAACAAATTCAGCCAGCTGCACGATGCTGCCAATGTCTTTGTCACCGACGGCGCGCAGATGGCATCAACGTCTTGCGTCAATCCGTCCATGACGTTAATGGCGCTGACGGCGCGCGCCGCCGATCATGCGGTCAAGCTGGTGAAGGCCGGCACGATTTAACGAAAAAAATAAGGGGCGTGGGATGAAGATTTTTGCTGGATTTCTGGCGCTGGCTTTGCTGGCAGTCCCGGTCTTGACGCCTGAAGCGTGGGCGGCGGAGCCGCGCAAGCCGGGCGAATATCCGCCCACCGCAGATTCAATCCCGCAACCCGGCGTGCCCAAGGGCAAGCTGGTCGGGCCGCTGGAATTCAAGAGCAAGGCGATCCCGAACACCGTGCGCCGCTACTGGATTTATGTGCCCGCCAAATATGATCCCAAATCGCCGCCCAACCTCCTGGTGTTCCAGGACGGCCAGCGCGCAATCAATCTGCAAGGCCCGCTGAACATCCCGGTGGTGCTGGACAACCTGATCGCCAAGGGTGACATCCCCCAGACGGTTGGGATCTTCATTACCCCCGGCAATACCGGCACCGAGCATTATCCCGATAATCTGGGCACCGGAAATCCCAATCACCGTGCGCCCGAATATGACGCGCTCAGCGATGCCTATACCCGCATGCTGATCGACGAGATCATGCCGGAAGTTGCTAAGACGTATAAGTTTACGGACGATCCCAAGAAGCGCGCCATCGGCGGCACCTCCAGCGGCGCGATCTGCGCCTGGACGGTGGCATGGCACCGCCCAGACGCGTTCGGCAATGTCATCAGCATGATCGGCAGCTTCACCTCCATTGGCTATCATCCGGCCACCGCGACAGAACCCATGATCCCGGGCGGTGATACCTATCCGGGCCTGATCCGCAAGAATCCCATCCGCCCTATCCGCATTTTCCTGCAGGATGGCACCGCGGATTTGAACAACGAGCATGGCAACTGGCACCTGGCCAATGAGCACATGGTATCTTCGCTGCAATGGGCCAATGCCAATGCCGATGCGAAGAACATACCCGGCGCGCGTTATGACGCGCGGTTTGAATGGGGCGACGGCGCCCATTCCGACGTGCATGGCGGCTGGCTTCTGCCGGGCATCCTGCGCTGGATGTTCGGTAAATAGGTGCGGTTCTTTTGCGTTGTGAGTTCGTCGCGCCTGCGCTCGTATACTATACGTACACGTCGCTCGGCGCTACTGCTCACGCCACAAAATCCCTCGCGCCTATGCGGGAATTTTCAGCAGCCGGTGGGCGTTGGTCCAGACCAGTTTTCTGAACACCGTCTTTGACGTCGAAGCGGTGAGCAGCTTCAGTGTTTCCTGGGCCACGCATTTGCCGCGCATGCGCGGGGCGACGCTGGCGGAGTTCTGTGCCGCGCCGCCGCCCTTGCCGTCCTCGCAATTGCAGTCGCTGCCAAAATGTAGCTTGTTCTGGTGGCGCTTTAAAAAATCCTGTGTGAACGCCGCATCGCGCGACAGCGCATTGTTGGCCGAATTGGCGCTCATGTCGGCGAACAGGTTGGGATAGTCCGACAGCAGCTTGTCGCTGACCCCACCCGGCACGATCGGGCCGGTGGGATAGGATTTCTTTTCGTGATAATCGGCGCTGATATTGGCCCAGAAGGCATCGGCATGGCCGATGAATTTGGTGCGCGGATAGGCTTTCAGGATCGCGCCGAACTTCTTGATCCCGGTGTTGTAGCCGCCCGGCGCTGCCGGCTGGCCAATCTCCTGGAAGTGGATCAGCACCGGCACGTCCAGTTCCGCCGCAAGATCATAGACCCGGCGCATCTCCGGCCCGTCGGCCGCCACGGGATATTTCAGTTCGCCAAAACCCCTGGCGCCGGCTTTTACCGCCTGGGTCATTATCTGTTGCGCATCCGGCTTGGTGACGTCGGTGGCGGCGAACCAGCAGGGGAACATGGTGGAGGGTTTGACCTGCTGGGGTGTCAGCGGCACTGCTGGATCGTAGCGGGACAGCAGATTGGCGGCGGTGATCCCGGCGCCTTGTTGGTGGGCGATGTTCGCCTCGGCTGTTTTGCGAACATGAAAATGCATGTCGATGACCGGGGAACTCCACACCGGCGGGCCTTCCGCGCGCGCAGGCGAGGCTGCGGCAACTGCGCCCAGCCCTGCCAAAACTTTCCGTCTGTCCATGTTCCCGCCGTTTCCCGATCGGCCGGCGCCACGCTAAACTATCAGTTCGCTCCATAACAAATGCTGCAATGCAATATCTCGTTCGCAATTGCAGCGAAGTTTGACACATCATTGAGGTTCACTTTTTTTTACGGATCGTAGATAAGAGGCCGTAGCAAAAGACTCGCCATTGCGCGCGAAATCGCCATGGAGTCAGGGAGATGGGTGTAAATGTCGCCGTTTATCAGGCGTAGTGGATTAGCCGTTTGCGTGATCGCGTTGTTGGGTGCCGCCGGCACAGCGTTGCTGAGCAATGCCGTGGCCGAGACCGTTGCCTCCAACGCGCCGGTTGCCGCCGCGCCGTCGTCCGCCGCTTCTGCCGCCACACCGGCGGACCACAAGAAAATGCTGATGCAGTACTGCACGGCCTGTCACAACGACAAGCTCAAGACCGCGGGCATGTCGGTGGTGCCGCTGGACGCCAACAATCTGCAGGCCAATCAGGCGACGTGGGAGAAAATCCTTCGCCGCGTCAGCCTGGGTGAAATGCCGCTGCGCGGCGCGCCGCGCCCGCCCAAGGAAAAGCTGCAGGACTTCACCAACTGGCTGGCCGCGTCGCTGGACACCCAGGCCGCCGCCAATCCCAATCCCGGCCATGCCACCATGCGCCGCATGAACCGCACCGAATACGCCAATGCGGTGCGCGACCTGCTGGCGCTGGACGTGGACTTCACCAAGGACATGCCGGCCGACGATACCGGCTATGGCTTCGACAATATCGCCGACGTGCTGACCGTTTCGCCCACCCTGATGGACCGCTACATCACCGTTGCCGGCAAGATCAGCCGCATTGCCACGGGCCAGGCGTCGCGCCGCACCATCACCACAGACTACAAGGTGCCCAAGGACCTGTTCACCAACGGCTTCGGTGTTGCCGCCTATAACGAACGCGCCGGCGACGATCTTCCGTTGGATTCGCGCGGCGGCGGCGCCTTCAAGTTCTACGCGCCCTCTGACGCAACCTATACCATCCAGTTGTACCTGAACGCCGGTACGCAAACCGAGTCCGAGATCGACGCCAACAACCGGTATGAGGTGAAGACATTCCTGAAAGCTGGTCCCCGCATTATCGGCGCCTCCTTTCCCCGCGTGATGCAGATTTCCGTGGTCGGTCCTTTCGATATCAAGGGGCCGGGCGACACCGCCAGCCGCCGCAAGATTTTCATCTGCCGTCCCTCGGCCAGCCTGTCCGAAACGGCTTGTGCCAACACCATACTCTCCAACCTGGCGCGCCATGCCTATCGCCGTCCAGTCAGCCAGGTCGATGTTGCGCCGCTGATGAAAATTTATGCCGAGGGCCGCAAGGGCGCGGACTTCGATCATGGCGTTGAAGCGGGCCTGGAAGCGGTGCTAGTGTCGCCCAGCTTTCTGTTCATGCGCGAAAGTGATCCGACCAAGAGCGCGCCGGGTGCGGTCCACCGCATCAGCGACCTGGAACTGGCCACGCGCCTGTCCTTCTTCCTGTGGAGCAGCGTGCCCGATGACGCGCTGCTTAATACCGCTCAGGCGGGCCAGCTGCACAAGCCGGCGGTGCTGAAAGCCCAGGTAGCGCGCATGCTGGCCGATCCCAAGTCCAGGGCGCTGACCCAGAACTTCGCGGGCCAGTGGCTGTATCTGCGCCGGCTGGAATATCAAAAGCCCGACCGCCGCGCCTTCCCGGATTTCGACGTGCGCCTGCGCAATGCGATGCAGACCGAAACCGAGATGTTCTTTGACGGGGTGGTGCGCGACAATCACAGCGCGCTGGATTTCCTGGACGCCAACTACACCTATGTGAACCAGCGCCTGGCCGAGCATTACGGCATCCCGGGCGTCTATGGCACCACCTTCCGGAAAGTGGAACTCGATCCCGCGTTGCATCGCGGCGGCTTGCTGGGGCAGGGCTCGGTCCTGACCGTGACCTCTTACAACAACCGCACTTCGGTAGTGCTGCGTGGCAAGTGGATCCTGGAAAACATCCTGGCCGCCGCGCCGCCGCCGCCGCCGCCGAACGTGCCGACGTTGAACGAAGCCAAGAACGGCAAGGCCATGACCATCCGCCAGCAGATGGAAGTGCATCGCGCCAATCCGGTCTGCGCCTCCTGCCACACCAAGATGGACCCGCTGGGCTTCAGCCTTGAGAATTACGACGCGGTGGGAAAATGGCGCGTCGGCTATGCAGGTTCGGTGGTAGACGCCTCGGCCGTGCTGCCGGATGGCACCAAGTTCGAAGGTCCCAAGGGATTGCAGAGCATTCTGTTGTCGCGCAAGGACCAGTTCGTCGAAGCCCTGACCGAGCGGCTGATGACCTACGCCCTGGCGCGCGGCGTGGAATCCTACGACATGCCGGCGGTGCGCGCGGTTCGATATCAGGCAGCCAAAGATAGCTACCGCATGCAGATGATTATTTTGGGCATTGTTCAAAGTGTGCCTTTCCAGATGAGAAGGACTCCCACGACATGATGATCACCAAGAAAGCGATGGGCCGCCGCACCATGTTGAGCGGCATGGGCACCGTGATGGCGCTGCCGTTGCTGGAAGCCATGAGCTCCAGCGCCGGCGCGGCGGAAGTGGCGGCTGCGTCCCGCAAGCGCCTGCAGGTCATCTACACGCCCAACGGCATGATGATGGAAAACTGGACGCCCAAGACGGCGGGCGAGGGCTATGAGCTGTCGCCGATCCTCAAACCGTTAGAGCCTTATCGCAACAAGTTCGCGGTGTTCTCCAACCTGTCGCATGTCCAGGCTGAAGCCCTTGGTGACGGCGCGGGCGACCATGGCCGCTGCTGCGGCGGTTACCTAACTGCCACCCACGTCAAGAAGACCGAAGGCGCCGACATCACCGCCGGCGTGTCGATGGACCAGGTGGTGGCCAAGCAGTTTGGCGAAAAGACCCAGATCCCGTCCATCGAAGTGGGCCTGGAGCCTCCCTCGCTGGTGGGCAGCTGCGACAGCGGCTATTCCTGCGCCTACACCAACACCCTGTCCTGGGCGAACGCCTCGACGCCGCTGCCGGTCACCATCAACCCGCGCGAAGTGTTTGAACGCCTGTTCGGCGACGGCGACAGCCTGGATGCCAAGAGCCGGCTGGCGCAGCTGCGCCGCCAGGCCTCGATCCTGGATTTCGTCGCCCAGGACGCCAAGCGCCTGTACGGCAAGATGGGCGCTAGCGACAAGCACAAGCTGGATGAGTATCTGACCTCGGTGCGCGATATCGAAAAGCGCATCCAGAAGGTGGAGCAGGGCGGCGCCGAAGCCACCGTGCTTCCCGCCTATGCCCGCCCCTCGGGCGTGCCGGATAAGTTCGAAGACTATTCGCACATGATGATTGACTTGCAGGTTCTTGCCATGCAGGCGGACATCACCCGGGTCTCCAGCTTCATGGTCGGCCGCGAAGTGTCGGGTCGTTCCTATCCGGAAATCGGGGTACCAGACGCGCACCATCCGCTCAGCCATCATGGCCATGATCCGGAAAAGATCGCCAAGCTGACCAAGATCAACACATTGCACATGGAACAGGTGGCCTATTACCTGAAGCGCATGAGCGAGACTAGGGAAGGTGAGGGCAGTTTGCTCGACACCACTCTGGTGATGGCGGGCGCCAGCCTGGCCGATCCCAACAACCACGACCATCGCGGTTTGCCCGTGATCGTGGCGGGCGGTCTGATGAAGGGCAATCGCCACGTCATCGCGCCGAAGGACACGCCAATGGCCAACCTGATGCTGTCCATGATGGACACGCTGGGCGTGAACTGTCACAGCATCGGCGATTCCAGCGGCCGTCTTTCAACCTACTCGGCGTAGTCGGCGGGACAATGAAAAAGGTAGTGGGACTGGGTCTGTGCCTGCTTGGCGCTCTGCCGGCTTATGCTGGCAGCGCTGCGGACAGCCGGCTGTTGCAAGCGGTGAGAGGCGGTGATCGCGCGGCCCTCAAGCCCCTGCTGGCCGCGCATGTGAATGTGAACGCCCCGCTGTCCGACAGTTCCACGGTCCTGTCCTGGGCGGTCGACCGCCAGGACGTCGAAGCAGTGCGTATGCTTCTGTCGGCGGGCGCTAAGCCCAACGTCACTGATGTGGAAGGCGCATCGCCGTTAACCCTGGCCTGCGAGCTTGGCAATCCCGAGATCGTCACCAGCCTGCTCAAATCCGGCGGCAATGCCAATGCGGCGCGGGCCGATGGTATCGCGGCGCTGGCGCTGTGCGCGGGCAGCTCCACGTCCGCGGCGCTGGACGCACTGATCGCCAGGGGCGCCAAGGTCGAGGCCGTCAATCCGCAAGGCCAGACCGCGTTGATGTCGGCTGCCTTCAAGGGGCGGACCGACAATATCAAGTTCCTGCTTGCGCATGGCGCCAATGCCAACGCGATCTCGGTCAAGGGCTTCACGCCTTTGTTCTTCGCCCTGCGCAGCAAGGAGCCTTCGGCGCCGCTGGCGCTGCTGGATGCAGGCGCCAACAGCAAGGCGACCTTGCCTGACGGCACATCGGTCGTTGCTGCCGCCGTCGCCAACAACAATGTGCCTTTCGCCGTCACTGCCGTGTCGCGCGGCACTGACCTTGAGCAGCGTGACAGTCAGGGACACCAGCTGATCCATGTCGCGGCCGCCAGTGGCAATGCCGCACTGGTCAAGATGGTGCTGTCCAAGGGCGTAGACGCCAATGCCATGAGCGTGCCGCCGCCTGCGCCGCCTCCGCCGGTTCAGGTTGCTTTCGCAGGTGGCGGCCAGAAGCTGGCTCTTGCCGACGGCACCCGCCCGCCGCCGCCGCCCGCCCAGCCTCGCACGCCTCTGATCATCGCGGCTGA
Source organism: Alphaproteobacteria bacterium (assembly GCA_026400305.1). Taxonomy (GTDB): domain Bacteria; phylum Pseudomonadota; class Alphaproteobacteria; order Micropepsales; family Micropepsaceae; genus Rhizomicrobium. The sequence continues at coordinate 12,588 of JAPLPI010000156.1, forward strand.
ATCCGGCAGCGCGCCTGCCATGAAGGCGCTGGTGGAAGCCGGCGCCAAGGCCAGCATTGTGGCGTCGGACGGCACCGCGGTGGCCCTGGCCGCGGCTGGCAGCGGCAACCTGGATGCGGTGAAATATGCGTTGGAGCTGGATCAGAACCTGACTTATATCGGCCCGAACCATCGCAGCATCATGCACTTTGCCATCGCCAACAAGAATCCCGACTTGGCGATCCCGGTCTTGCAGTATCTCGCCGACAAAGGCGCCAAGCTGGATGAGAAAAACGACAAGGGCGACACGCCTGGCGATTTCATCAATCGCGGCGGTCAGCAGGATATCCGTATCTTCTATATACAGCTGCTGAAAGATCACAACATCGTGAGCAATCACGATCATTGATCCGGACATGGTTGACCGGGAGACTGCCATGCGCCTGCTAGCCGCCTTTGTGATGGCCCTGTGCGTTACGGCTTCCGCCCAGCCGGCAGCGCCGCCCGGACTTCCGTCGACGCCCAGGCTGACCAGTCCGCGCCTCTATGTGCTGGATTGCGGCACCATCATTTCCCACGAGCCCGAGCGGTTCGGCCTACGCCGGGAAGACGTGTCCGATCCGGATTTCTCCGATCCCTGTTTCCTGGTGATGCACCCCAAGGGCGTACTGCTGTTTGATACCGGCCTGACCGACGCCCAAGTTGGGCGGCCGATCTACGAGAACAAGAGCGGCTATGAAGGGCTCCTGAAAACCACCACCCTGAAAGGCGAGCTGGCAAATATCGGCCTCACGCCCGCCGCCATAACCTATCTAGCGATTTCCCATTCCCATTGGGACCATGTCGGCAACGGCAACGCCTATGCCGTCTCGACCTGGCTGGCGCGCAAGGCTGAATATGACATGATGTTCGGACCCGCCGCGAACGACGCGGCAAAAAACAACTATGCCGCGCTGGCCCATGCGAGGATCCAGTATATCGATGGCGACCATGACGTGTTCGGCGATGGCAGCGTGGTCTTGCTGTCCACGCCGGGCCATACGCCGGGCCATCAATCTCTTTACATAAAACTTACAAATACCGGCGGCGTCGTGGTGTCGGGTGACCTGTATCACTATCCAGCCGAGCGGCTGCAGGGCAAAATGCCGGCCCGCGAATATGCCAGCGGCACGCCGCAATCCCGGAAGAAGATAGAGGAATTCCTCGCGCGCACCCATTCCCAGCTCTGGATCGGCCATAGCATCGACTGGTACCGTGATGCGGTGAAAGCACCCGGCTGGTACGATTAGGCTTTTCGCCGGATTTACGAAGTTCCGCAGGGCGATAACAGTAGCGTCATGAACGCCTCTGCCAGGAAAATCAGCCAGCTTCGCCTTGGCTCGCGCCGGACCGGACAGGACAATATCGCCGCCACCCTGGGCGAAGAGATTTTGTCGGGCGCGCGCAAGCCCGGCGAGCGCATGCCCAGCGACGCCGACATGCACAAGATGTTCGGCGTCTCCCGCGTGGTGACGCGCGAAGTGATCAAGACATTGGCGGCCAAGGGCCTGGTCGTATCCAAGATGAAGGTCGGCACCACCGTGCTCGATCCCACCCACTGGAATTGGTTAGACTCCGACGTCTTGTCGTGGCGCGCCAATGTGGGTCTGGACATGGACTTCTTGGCGCATCTCACCGACGTGCGTCGTGCGGTCGAGCCGACAGCCGCGGCGCTGGCGGCGCTCTATGGCACACGCGCCGATATCACCTGGCTGCGCGAGGCGATCGCCGCCATGGCCAGCGCCGGCAGAAACCGGCGCTAGTTCGCCGAATCCGATCTGCGTTTTCACTTGGCGGTCAGCGTCGCGTCCAAGAATCCCTTCTTCTAGTCCTTCGCAGCCACCATTGAGACGGGCTGTTCGCGCTGCTGTCCGTCAACGCCCTGACCGACAACAGCCGCCAGCAATCCGAGGTCATCGAGATGCATGTCGCGGTGGCGGACGCCATCGAGGAACGCGATCCGCACATAGCGGCCAAGGCCATGATGCGCGCGGTGGATGGCGGGCTGAGCCACGCCAAGCGGCGCAAGACGGTTCCGGCAAAATCCTGAAGTCTTGAACGTTTGTAGGCGCTTGCTTTCGTCCGGTTTCGTCCTAAAATCTCCTCAATAAAGCCGGGAAAATCCGGTGGCCCGGGGATAAAGCGCACGCCATGACATTGCACAAGGACGAACGCGGCCGGCTGGAAGATGTCGGATTCATGACCTGTATGACGTTGGTCATGCTTGGCAACTATGCCCAAACCGGTCATTTCGGCGGCCCGCTGGCTTACACGCCGTTCAATGTCGCCGCCCATCTGATCGGGCCGGAGCGGGGCGGGCTGCGTTACGACATTCGCCGTCCCAAGCATCCTTTCGGCGACAAGTTCATGATGGCGGCGGGCCACAGCGTGCCCACCTGCTATGCGCTTTATATGATCCTGGGCCAGGCGATGGAGCGTCGCTTCAAGCTGACGGGTGACAAGCGCTATGCGGTGGATCCGGACGTCGCGCTGCTGCCGATCGACGCGCTGGGTTTCAGGCGCGGCGCCGGTGCGCTCAAGACATTGTTGGCGGAGCAGGGGCTGGAAGGCGATCCCCTGTTCGCCCAGGCCAAGGCGCGCGGGATCAAGGCGCTGTCGGGCCATGCCGAAAGCATCGATGTCACCAATGATGTAAATGGCGGTCCCTCCGGAGTCGGCGTCGCCACCGCGGCGGGCAAGGCGGCGTTCTGGGATATCGCCGGCGCGGCGGACATTACAAGTAAGGATAGTGGACCCAAGATCATTGCCTTAGAAGGCGAATTCGCCATGACCGAAGGCCATGCCCAGGAGCTGAAGACCCAGGCGCTGGCGCTGAAGGTCGGCAAGCGGCTGCGCGTCATCCTGTCGGACAACAATGCCGGCATCGACGATGTGCTGCTGGGTGGGGTGATCCCGAAGGAGTTCACCGGCTACAAGTTGCATGAGCAATGGACCTCCTATGGCTGGAATGTCCTGACTACCGGGGACGGCAGCGATTACGACCAGATTGTTGCGACCTTGTCGGCGATGGAAAAGTCCGATCCTAGCGACAAGCGGCCGATGATCGTCATCGCCAAGACCACCAAGGGCTATTGGCCTGCGGCGTCGCATGGCCAGCTGGGCAAGGTACAGCAGATCGTCAGCTATCCCAGCCATCCTTATGGCCACAAGATGAACTCCGAATATTTTGTCGCCATGGCGGAATCGTTCGAGCAGCGCTATGGCGTCACCTTCGAAGGCATCCGCAACGGTGCGGTAACCGATCCGAAGGAACGGCTTGTCCAGTTCAAGACCAATATTGACAAGGTGATGTCGGTGCTGGACCAGAAAGGGTTGGGCGACTGGCTGGCCGACCGGCTGGTGGAGATCGGCGATACCATCAAGGACGATCGCAAGATCGGCATCGACAATAAGCGCGATCCTTTCCAGGACGAGCGGCTGCGGGTGGCGAATCTGCCGCTGGAGCCGCAGACACTGACTGCCAAGAATCCCGCCTCCGGCGTCGAGAAAGAAGTTTCGGTGGCGCTGTTCCGCAAGGCGGGCGAGAGCCTGGGCGCGCGGCGCGCCATTTCCGAGATCATCAAATGGACTAACTATGTCACAGGCAACCGCTTCATCACCCTGGCGGCGGACCTGTCGGAGTCCATCAATGTCGAGCATGGCAGCCTGTGGGGCAATTATGATCCGGTGACCAATCCGTCCGGCACCCG
>JAPLPI010000409.1 GCA_026400305.1 Alphaproteobacteria bacterium
ACTAGCCTCAGTCGCTGGATGAACGTCGCGGACGAAGCGTGTGCCTGAAGTCTCGCTCGGCGATACGATCAGGAACCGTGATAGCAAGCCCTGATCTTGCAGGACTGGGTCGGTGAGGAATTGGCTCGCAACGTCAGGTTGAGCCATCAGGTGCATCGAAACTCTTTTGTTGCCAAGAATGGTTGTGCCATCGCCAGACCGGACACGTTGGACTAGCCCACCATCCCACAGAATAGAAATCCCGCCCGCGCTCCGCAGTTTTGCTTCTGCCGACATGCCGTGGCCACCAATAAATTGCGCCCCTTCGCTGGCAAAAATACCAAGGCTTGGCTGGCCGATTGCGAGCAGTTTGGTCAGGCCTTCAAGGGTCGGTTCAGCACAGGTCAGAAGTGGAACGAGCGGCGGTGGTTGTTCTGGGCCTAACAAATCTAGCGCGGTCTTCGTGGCAGACCGGTTGTCCTTGCACTTTTTCAGGATGCTAGTCCGAACGGCGTCCCACGCAGCCTTATCGTTCAAATAACTCGGCATTTCTGCCCTGTGTAAATCCCGCAGTTCGGCTTCACGCTGTCGGATCGGCGTCAGCGCCTCTGCGTCAACGGCAGATTTGCGCTCCCCGCTGAATGCGATAGTCAGGAAAAATTCTGAAATTGGCCGGGACTGGCCATAAGGCAGCCGGACGTTGGCATGACCCTGAACAGCCAAGGCTGCCGCTGCTAACACCGACTGGGCGCACATCGCCAATGGCGCTTGAATTTTATCGTGGATCGCGCGCGCCGCTGGCTCAAGAATATTGCCAAGCGCTTCCACCGGGAACGGTTCCGGTGGCGGGACATCACGGTGCAGTGGTAGTGGGCCTTCAGGCCTTAGAACATTTTCGGCATAGGCTCTTGCGCCTTCATCTGTGTCAAAAGAACCCGCAGTACCGTTCGATGAATGGTTCATGAGGAAAACCCCCGTGAAATGCCGCTAGAGATTGTCTTGCGAGCAGCTTCTAGCGGGAGGCGGCATTGCGACGATGCAGCCTCAAGGAGGATAGTGCCACTAGACACGGTGATCGCCCCGGCGCGCACCGCCTCGCCAACACGGCAAGCCGCCCAGAATAAAATAGAGTTACGCTGACCTTCGGCAGCTTCAGCGACAAACCGAATAAGATGTTCGATGCCGGTATTGCGGAATTTTTCGATAGCACTGGCATCGAAGGTGCGCTTCGGCATCGGTTTAGTGACGGCTATCTTTTCCAGAACCCATTCCGGCCATGACGCAAAGGCATCCTCATTTTGGACAGGTATGCCTGTGTCAGGCCACCAAACGATGTAACCGCCATCTGCCCTGACATCCACGCCGGGAGCGATTTTTGACGCCGAGCAGCGCAGACCGGGGTGGTGCTGAAAGAGAAAGTGATACCCGCCGCTGCGCGTAACGTGGGTCCGCGTGGTCGGAATACTGGCGCAATGATCGCCCAGCCATAGTTGGCCGCCGTCCTTCGGATCAATGTCGAGCGCATCAATCCCTGACGCGGCACCGGTTGCTACGCCGATGAGCGGACCCGGTGAGCGCCGCCATAGATCTAGAAGCTGCTCCGGATCAGAAGTCGCTGCCTTGAAGCCCCCCTTGCAGGTTGGGAACTTTTTGCTGTTGCAGAAAAAAACAGGAAGGCCAGCCCCTGCGAGCTGTTTGGCCGCGGCAAATGGGGGCGTCATTTGCGGCCACCAATAGCCAGTTCTGCGATGGTCTGGCGAATGTCCTCGGCCCGCCATGCGCTCATGCGCGGTCCCAGACCTATCGGCTTAGGAAATCGCCCAGAGCGGACGCCTTCCCACCAGCACGACTTCTTCACTGGGATAATTGCCGTAATTTCAGGCCTTGGGCGGGTTGGTTTCCGTCCTGTCCGGCGGTTGTTTTCAGCTTGCTCAGGGCTAATT
>JAPLPI010000436.1 GCA_026400305.1 Alphaproteobacteria bacterium
AGGCCCGCCGCGCGATTAGCCTCCCCGTCCTGCTTTGAAAGGATGGCGCCCATATCCCTGATCGGTGAATTCAAGAAATTTGCCATGCGCGGCAATGTCGTGGACCTGGCGGTCGGTGTGATCATCGGCGCGTCCTTCACCGGCATCGTCAATTCGCTGGTCAATGACGTCATCATGCCGCCGATCGGCCTGGCCCTGGGCGGCGTGGACTTCGCTAACTTCTTCATCGTGCTCAAGGGCGATCACGCGCTGGACACATTGGCCGCCGCAAAGGCCGCCAAGGCCGTGACCCTGAACTATGGCCTGTTCATCAATGCCATCATTAATTTTGTGATCGTGGCCTTCGCTCTGTTCATGCTGTTGCGCCAGCTGAACAAGCTGGTTGCGCCCACGGACGCTGCGCCGCCGCCAACCGAAGAAGTGATGCTGCTGCGCGAGATCCGCGACAGCCTCAAATCGCGTTGATGAAAAAGCTTCTGCTTGCTGCGCTGTTGCTGGCGACAACGCCGGCATTCGCTGATGAAACTGCGGCGGCGGTGGAGGCCTTCTATGCCGTCTATGGGCCGCTGCACGTCAAGGGCGGCGGCATCCCGGATGCCACCACTAGGGTGCGCTATGCGCCCGTGCTGTCGCCGCGCCTCAATAAGCAACTGGTGAGCGCCGCCGCGGCTCAGGCGCGGTTGACCGCCAAGGTGAAGAACGCCGCGCCGCCCATGCTGGCGGGCGATATCTTTTCGTCGCTGTTCGAAGGGGCTCGCACTTGGAAAATCGGTGCCTGCCAGGTGACGGGGGGTGTCGCCCGTTGTCCGGTGACGCTGGGCTATGCGCCGCCTCTGGTCGCCGGCCGCAAGGCCGAAAAGCCCTTCAACTGGAACGACACGGTGCTTCTGGTGGCAACGCCGCAGGGGTGGAAAGTGGACGATGTGATCTATGACGCCGGCTATGTCTTTGGAAATACCGGCCGGCTCAGTTCGATGCTGGCCATGGTTGACGCGGCAAATCTTTGAAGAGACGTCGCTGCGTAACCATTTTCCAGCTGCCGCGAATATTGGGGAGAGAAAGGAAAACGTCATGACTGATACCAGGACCGAACGCCAGTTAAGCCCGGAACAGCACCGCGTGCTGCGCGAGCGTGGTACCGAGCGTCCCGGTTCCAGCCCGCTGAATCATGAAAAGCGCCCCGGCGAGTTCGAATGCGCCGGCTGCGGCGCCGAACTGTTCGACGCCCATACCAAGTTCGAAAGTGGTACCGGCTGGCCCAGCTTCTGGGATACCAAGCCCGGCGCGGTGATCATCACCACCGACACCAGCCACGGCATGGTGCGCACCGAGTTCAACTGCGCCAAATGCGGCGGCCATCTGGGACATGTCTTCAATGACGGTCCCGGGCCGACGGGGCTGCGCTATTGTACCAATGGTTGTGCGTTGGATTTCAAGCCCGCCAGACTGTAAGCGAGGTTTAAGTGGCGAGGCCGCGCAGCGCGTGAACAGACTCTAGCCGTTGCCTGGCCATGGTTATCGCTTATAGACACTGTTAGCGCCCGCCACAGTGGCTCGGGTCTTTATCAGGTCCAGGACGCCCTGATCGCCTTCTTGTTCTTTCGTCGGGTAAAAGAACGCCTTCCCGCGAGGGTCAGTCCCGGGGGGCGGATCAGTGAGATAATACAGTGCGATGCTCTTTCGGTAATGGCCTTCGGGGCAAGTGACGGCGCCTATAAGCCCATGCCAGCTATCCATGGTGGTATCGAATAAAACCGCGCGATTAAACTGCGGCGTGACTGTCACCTTCAAAACGCCTGGGCCGCCGGCGTCTTTGGCTTTCCACATGCCGAGTTGGCCGCCCCAGGACTCTTTCCAATCCTTCCTGAGATAGACAATCAAGTTTATCTTTCTTTGCAGACCGAGCTTAGGATGGATCGAGTAATCAAGGTGAGGATTGAGACGCCCTCCGACAGCATGGATATGCCAGCCCCCGCCGTTCAATCCTTGATCGGGATAAAGCGGCGAAATACCGCTAATTCGGGAAATGAAATCGGTAAAGGCCTTGGAATTGAGCGCGGTTAATGTGGCATAGGTAGTAGGTGGAAACGCATTCCAGACATTAAGCGTTTTTTACTTCGATAGCATTGTTATATTCGTGCCATATGGGCGAGGAAAAATCGGGAAATTCCTGGGCCAACGCAGCTGCGACATCGGGCACGAAAAAATCATCGATAACGCAGTAATCGAATGGGTCCGCGCCCCTGAATGTTGTGAACGCCGAAATAACCGCCTCGCGTTTATTTAGAATATCGGTGAGATCAAACACGGCGGCCCTCAGCCCTCAAATACGATCGTATTGTAGCCGGATCCTTAAAAGAGGGAAACGGACGAATGCCTGGCAGCCTAAGAGCTAGTCGCATGGCCGAAGGCAACGTCAGGGCAGGCCCCTGTAATTCAAGCCGATGCTGACGCCGCGTTTTGGTGTGGGCTGAGGTTTTTCCAAATGCCGCGCTCTAGGGCGAATTGGTCCCAGCTTGGCACGGAAGAGTTGGCGGTCCCGTCCGCTCTTTTGTGGTCGACAGCGTGGACAAGAAAACCGTCCGCAAAATCCTGTTCGGCTCCATCTTTGCCGCCGACTTCACCAGCTTCTCAAACTTGGGCTGGGTGAGCTGCGAAAAAGGATGCGTTTCTACTCCCTCAATTCCGTACTCATTCCATACGGGCGCAGCCGACAGCCGCTAAGTATTTGATTTAATGGCGCACTCGACAGGATTCGAACCTGTGACCTCTGCCTTCGGAGGGCAGCGCTCTATCCAGCTGAGCTACGAGTGCGGACGGCTGGGCCGTGTGGCAGGCTATAAAGAAAATGGGTCCGGCTTGCAAAGCCGGCCCGTTTTCCCTGGATTAATTGGCAACTAGAGCCAGGTGGCGACGTCGCCATGGCCCGAGCAGGTGCCCTGGCGGTTCTTGTAGGTGACTGTGGTGCCGTCCTTGCATTTTGCAGAACCGCCGGTGGGGGCTGCCATCTTCATGGAATCGGCGGCGGCGGCCTTGGGCTTGGCGGTCATCGCCATGCTGGCGGCCGGCGCGGGCGCATTCTTCATGCAGGTGCCCATGTAATCGGTGTACTTGGTCTTGCCCTTGTCGGCGGCCGACAGGGTTTTCCAGGTGGTGGCGCAGCTCTTCATGCTGGCCCGCTGGGGCGTTTCGGCGGCATGGGCGGACATGGTGGTGGCGGCTGCGATGACAGCGGCGAGAAGCAAGCGCATCAAGAACCCCCTTGTTGGTTGAACAGGGGTCAATCATCTGCCCGGGCCAAAGTGGCCGCAAGGCTGTTATCAAAATTTATTGCCCGAAGAAGGCCGCGATTGTGCCCCGCGCAGAACCGGCGTCGGCAGCGATGGGCAGGGTGGTGATCCTGGCGTCGGGCAGCTGGGTGGCCAGCACAGGCTTGAGGTCTGGACCCTCTTCCAGTGGCAGCACCGCCAGGGCGCGGACTTTTCGCAGATCTTCGGTTACTTCGGCCTTCAGCATGGCGGCCGGCCACGCCGGATCGCCTACCGCTCCGGCAAAGGCGGCAGGGTCCAGGGCATGCACCAGCACCAGCCGCGCGCCCGGCGGGGGTGAGAGGGGGCTCTCCAGCAGCGCCACCAGGATCGCCGATCCGGAGGACCCGCGCGCCACCACCAGCACCGCCTTGGCGGCATCGCGGGGGCCGGTCGCGGCGCAGTCCATGAACAGCGGCTTGCCGTCGGGGCCTTTAGCCGGATGCAGACGCGCCACCGTGTCCAGATGCGCATGCTCGCAAGCCGCGATGAAGGAGCGGCGCGCATGGCGGTATGGGCTTTCGGAACGCTCGTGCATCATTCTAGTGTAGCGCAAATGTCCGCGTTCGGCTTCCTGGAAGAATTGCGCAATCGTCCCATTGGCGATCAGGCGCCCCTGCGCGCGTCGCGCAAAGGGTTCCGCCAGCGCATCCCGATCATTCGCGACAATGCCCTGTTTGTCGAAGCCGTGATCGAGGCGCGGGAGGCCGGCCTCAAGGGCGAGAATTTCTATGCCAGCGACCGCAACCCGCCTTACTGGCGCCGGGTGGAAGGCGCCACCGACAAAATGTGGTTGCGCAAAAGCGTGGCGGAAAAACTGGCACGGGTGAATGGGCGCATCGCATCGGTAGGCTTAGAGCTGTTTGTGTTCGACGCCTGGCGCCCGCGCGAGGTGCAAGCCTATTTCCATGACGTGTGGATGCCGCGCGAATTGCAGCGCCGCGATCCGTTGCTGCGTGGCGCGGCACTGACCGAGGAAGTGGAGCGCTATTGGGCCGCGCCGTCGGATAGTCCAGACTCGCCCGCGCCGCATGCTACAGCGGCGGCGGTGGACTTGACGTTACGCTGGAAAGATGGCGAGACGCTGTGGATGGGATCGCTGTTCGACGACGTCACGGCGCTGGCCAATCGCGACCGCTTCGAGACTCTGGACCCGCAAAACTTTTCCTTCTCCGACCAGGAAGCGCGCGCCAATCGCCGCCTGCTGCATTGGTTGATGACCGAAGATGGTTTCGCCGGCCATCCCGACGAGTGGTGGCATTTTTCCTGGGGCGACCAGATGTGGGCGGCGCTTATGGCCGCGCCCAGCGCGCATTATGGGCTGGCTTCTATTCCAAAATAGGCCGGAACGCGCCACTAGGCTTCAACGAAAGCAAAGTGGAATTTTCAATAAAGGGGACAACCCGGTCTCATCAATAAAATGGGGTCCAATAGAGATCGCCGCGCAATGAAAAACCCAAAAGCGCATGAAGCGCAGCAAAAACGTCATAAGGGAAGACCGACCATAGTTGTTTTCCGCCCCACACAAAGCTCATTGGCATGATTGCCCAAAGCAGGAACACTATCGAGGTTTCCCGCTTTGATATTGAATTAAGAAACTGCGGATCGAGAAGCCAATAAACGGCAACAAGCGGGAACGTTATTATCGCCAATACCCTGGTCTCATCTCCCGATACGAAAAGCAGAAAGGAAAGGCAAAACAAAGTCGCCAGGAAAGGTACGGCTCTCCGGCCTATGTCTGCATATTTAAAAGCAACGAACCAACCAAGGCCAAGAACAGACCATGCGATGGAATGAAAATGGAATAAGAACCACGAAATCGTACTTTTAAAATGGACCTGCAACCAATGCACCCTGCCTGACCTTACTTCA
>JAPLPI010000235.1 GCA_026400305.1 Alphaproteobacteria bacterium
GGAAGCCGATCGGGTTGATCTTCTGACCCATTATGCGGTCTCCTCAACTTGGCGCACGATAATCGTGAGATGCGAGAACGGCTTTTCGACACGGGCCGAGTGGCCACGGCCTCGAGCCATGAAACGCTTCATCACCAGCGAGTCGCCGACGTAGGCTTCGGCCACGACGAGAGCGTCGGGCTCAAGACCGTGATTGTTCTCGGCATTCGCGATGGCGCTCTCCAGCGTCTTGCGCACATCCTGTGCGATACGGCGCTTGGAGAAGGTCAACGTCGCCACCGCGTCGGCGGCAGTGCGGTTGCGGATCAAACCGGCGACCAGGTTCAGCTTGCGCGGGGATACCCGGACGTTGCTCAGGATTGCCTGCGCCTCGGTGTCCTTCAGCGCGCGCGGATGTTTCGGCTTGCTCATATCAGCCCCGCTTCGCCTTCTTGTCGGCCGAGTGTCCCGTGAATGTACGGGTCGGCGAAAATTCGCCGAACTTGTGGCCGACCATGTTCTCGTTGACCTGCACCGGCAGGAATTTGTGGCCGTTGTAGACCCCGAACGTGAGCCCGATGAACTGCGGCAGGATGGTGGAGCGGCGCGACCAAGTCTTGATCACGTCCTTCCGGCCAGAAGCGCGCGCGGCTTCGGCCTTCTTCAAGATGTAGCCGTCTACGAACGGGCCTTTCCAGACTGAACGGGTCATTAGCTTGCCTTGCCTTTGCGCGTACGCACGATGAACTTCGTGGTCCGCTTGTTCTTGCGCGTCTTGGCGCCCTTGGTGGGCTTGCCCCACGGGGTGACGGGATGACGTCCGCCCTTGGTGCGGCCTTCGCCACCGCCATGGGGATGGTCGATCGGGTTCATGGCGGTACCGCGCACGTGCGGACGCTTGCCCTTCCACACGTTACGGCCAGCCTTGCCGATCACTTCGTTCATGTGGTCTGGGTTCGACACCGCGCCTACCGTAGCCATGCAAGTCAGCGGTATCTTACGCACTTCCGACGAATTCAGGCGGATAAGCGCATAACCGGCGTCGCGGCCAAGATACTGGGCATAGGCGCCGGCGGAGCGCGCAACCTGGCCGCCCTTGCCCGGCTTCATTTCAATATTATGCACGATGGTGCCGACAGGCATGGCGCCCAGCGGCATCGCATTTCCGACCTTCACGTCGACCTTGTCGCCGGACACAATGCTGTCGCCAACTGCCAGGCGCTGCGGTGCCAGGATATAGGTCTGGGTGCCGTCCTTGTACTTGACCAGCGCGATGAAGGCTGTGCGATTGGGATCGTATTCCAAACGCTCGACCGTCGCGGGCTCGTTGAACTTGTTGCGCTTGAAGTCGATCAGGCGATAACGCTGCTTATGACCGCCGCCCTGGTAACGAACCACGATGCGCCCGGTATTGTTACGACCGCCCTTGGAATTCTTGCCTTCGGTCAAAGCCTTTACAGGACCGCCCTTGTACAGGCCGGAACGATCGATCAGCACCAACTGGCGGGTGCCGGGTGTCCTGGGCTTAAAATGCTTCAGTGCCATGATTACAGACCCGTGGTGATGTCGATCTGGTGGCCCTCTTCCAGGGTCACGATCGCTTTCTTGATGGTCGAGCGCGTGTAGATCTTGCCGCGGGCAGCCTTGCGCTTGCCCTTGACAACGATCGTGTTGACCGACTTGACCTTGACCTTAAACAGGTCGGCCACAGCCTTGGCGATGGCTGGCTTGGTGGCTTCAAGCGTCACACGGAACACGACCTTATTGTATTCGGTCATGCGTGTCGCTTTTTCGGTGATCACCGGCGAAAGGATGACGTCGTAGTTGATGCTCATGACAGCCGCGCCTCGATCGCTTTGACAGCGGCAGCGGTCAGGACAAGCTTATCGCTTCGCATGATGTCATAGACGTTGATGCCGGCCACCGGCAGTAGCGAAACCGCGGCCAAGTTGCGGGCGGAGAGCTGGAAGTTCTTGTCGAACTCGCCATCGATCACCAGAGCACGGCCCAATTTCATATTGTCGAACTGCTTGGCCAGAGCGCCGGTCTTGACTTCCTTGGACTTGGCTTCGTCCAAAATGATGATCGAGCCGGCCTTGGCCTTGGACGACAGGGCATGCTTGAGCCCAAGCGCCTTGACCTTCTTGGGCAGGTCGAACTCGTGTGAGTGCGACACCGGCCCCATGGCCTTGGCACCACCGACGAACAACGGAGCCGAACGGGCGCCGTGACGGGCGGTACCGCCGCCCTTCTGCTTACCGACGCGATGCTTGGTTGTCGTCGCCGGCCTTGTTGTCGAGATTGAGAGATTTTATTTTCATGACTTAGCCTTCCGCCTGCGGCGCTTCGGTCGCGGGAGCTTCCACCACGAGAGCGGCAGGAGCTGTACCGGCACGCTTCTTCACGGAACCAGGCATGGGGACGTCCATGTGCGGGCGCTTGACGGCGTCGCGCACCATCACCCAGCCACCCTTGGAGCCCGGCACCGCGCCGCGCACCATGATCAGGCCGCGCTCGATGTCGATCTTGGCCACCTCCAGATTCTGGGTGGTGACATTCTCATCACCGTAATGACCGTGCATCTTCTTGTTCTTGAACGTCTTACCCGGATCCTGGCGGCCGCCGGTACCACCGAGCGAACGGTGGGAGATCGACACGCCGTGCGAGGCTTCAAGACCGGCGAAGTTCCAGCGCTTCATAGCGCCGGTGAACCCGCGGCCGATGGTGACACCTGTGACGTCCACCTTCTGGCCGGTCACGAAGTGATCGGCCAGTAGCTGATCGCCAACTTCCAGCAGGTTGCCGGCATCGACGCGGAATTCGGCCACCTTGCGGCGCGGCTCGATCTCGGCCTTGGAAAACTGGCCGCGTTCGGCCTTGTTGGTGTTCTTAGGCTTGGCAAAGCCCGATCCGAGCTGGACAGCGCTGTAGCCATCCCTCTCCGAAGTGCGGATACCTGTGACGGCGCAGCCGTCCAGCTTGAGAACAGTGACCGGAACATGTGTGCCATCTGCCAAAAACAGACGGGTCATACCGATCTTCTGTGTGATGACGCCTGTGCGCACCTGACGCTCCTTACAACTTGATTTCGACGTCCACACCTGCAGCCAGATCGAGCTTCATCAAAGCATCGACGGTCTGCGGCGTGGGCTCGATGATGTCGAGCAGACGCTTATGCGTCCGGATTTCGAACTGTTCGCGGCTCTTCTTGTCGACATGCGCCGAGCGGTTCACGGTGAAACGCTCGATGCCGGTCGGCAGCGGGATCGGACCACGGACCTGAGCTCCGGTGCGCTTGGCCGTGTTGACAATTTCCCGCGTCGAATTGTCGAGAATTCGGTGATCGAAGGCTTTCAGACGGATACGGATATTTTGACTTTGCATGGTTTGATCCTTCGATCCCGGACTGATTACTTAATGATCTTGGCAACGACGCCGGCGCCGACGGTACGGCCGCCTTCGCGAATGGCGAAGCGCAGCTTTTCTTCCATCGCGATCGGAACGATCAGTTCGACTTCAACCGAAATATTGTCGCCCGGCATGGTGCGGAAGTAAAACTGCGGACGGTAGTTGGCGAAGAACGGGGTGTGACGGCCACCCTCATCCTTGGTCAGAATATAGGCTTCGGCCACAAACACGGTGTGCGGCATAACCGAACCCGGCTTGGCCAAAACCTGGCCGCGCTCGATGCCTTCGCGCTCGATGCCGCGCAGCAGCGCGCCGATATTGTCACCCGCCTGGCCCTGGTCCAGCAGCTTGCGGAACATTTCCACGCCGGTGACAGTGGTCTTGGAGGTCGGCTTGATGCCGATGATTTCGACTTCCTCGCCAACCTTCACGATGCCGCGCTCGACGCGGCCGGTCACGACGGTGCCGCGGCCCGAGATGGAGAACACGTCTTCGATCGGCATCAGGAACGGCTGGTCGATCGGGCGTTCCGGCTGCGGAATGTAGGTGTCGACCGCTTCCATCAGCTTGATAATGGCGTCATGGCCCAGTTCTGGGTTCTTGTCTTCCAGCGCCATCAGCGCCGAGCCACGGATGATCGGAATGTCGTCGCCCGGGAACTGGTAGGACGAAAGCAATTCGCGCACTTCCATCTCGACCAGATCCAGCAGCTCCGGATCATCGACCGCGTCGCACTTGTTCATGAACACCACCAGCGCCGGCACGCCAACCTGGCGGGCCAGAAGGATGTGTTCGCGGGTCTGGGGCATCGGACCGTCCGTCGCCGACACCACCAGGATGCCGCCGTCCATCTGGGCAGCGCCGGTGATCATGTTCTTCACATAGTCAGCATGGCCGGGGCAGTCGACATGCGCATAGTGGCGCGCCTTGGTCTCATATTCGACGTGCGCCGTCGAAATCGTTATGCCGCGCGCCTTCTCTTCCGGCGCCTTGTCGATCTGGTCATAGGCCGTGAACGTCGCGCCGCCCGTCTCCGCAAGCACCTTGGTGATCGCAGCAGTCAGAGAGGTCTTGCCGTGGTCAACATGGCCAATCGTGCCGATGTTGCAGTGCGGCTTGTTACGTTCAAACTTTGCTTTACCCATTTT
>JAPLPI010000244.1 GCA_026400305.1 Alphaproteobacteria bacterium
TCTCGTCGCTTCACGCGTAGTTAGAGCATCGCCCTGAAAGGTCCGCCATGAAGCGTCTTGTCATTCTCTATATCGTCACCTTTGCCGTTATCCTGCCGCTGGATTTCCTGTTCCTCGGCGTGCTGGCAAAGGATTTCTTCCGCTCGCAGGTCGGCGACATGCTGGGGACTGTGCGGCTGGCTCCGGCGATTTTATTTTATCTGCTCTACGTGGTCGGCATTCTGATTTTTGTGAGCGGTAACGCTGCGACGGCGCAGACGACCTTGCTTTACGGCGCGCTGTTCGGATTCTTTTGTTATGCGACCTACGATCTGACCAACATGGCGACCATGAAGGTCTGGACCTTGCGCGTCACGTTGCTGGATATCGCCTGGGGGACCATCCTGACTGGCATCACCGCCAGCGCGGGCGCGCTGGTGGCGTTGCGCTTCGCTAGGTAGCATCGCTAGCTTTGCCCGTGGGGCGCGCCGGCTTTGTCGCAGCCAATCCTGACGGCAGTGCCTTCTAAAAGCGCGGAACTTCGCGGTTTTGGGGAACCGCTGCGGGCGGGAGGAGTTCCTTCCAGATAATGCAGGAAGGAATTTCAAATGCTCGGAATCATTCTGATTTTAGAGCTTCTGCTGCTCTTGCTGGCCGTCATGGCCGCACAGCAGGGGGGCTATTACCCCTCCGGAACATTGGCCTGGTGCTGGTGATTGTGCTGGCTTTGTTGGGTCGCATTTGACTTCAAAATTCTCTGGGTCATCTCCGATGACCAAGAAAAGGCTGTTGGACGATATTAGGCAAAACCCGGCGCGGATCTATCGCACCCCCAGCGACGTGCTGCGTGATCGCCGGTTTGACGACAGTGAAAGGCTGCAGATCCTGCAGGCCTGGCGAGAAAAAGCCGATGGGGCTGCGGGCGAAATCACGGCGATGATCGCGGAGCTGGAGAACCGGCCTCACATCAGCGGCCACGCCGCCGAATAACAGGAGACAAACCATGGCGCATGCGGAAAACGGCAAGACGGTCCTGACCGGCCCGGAAGCCCGGGAGGGCAAGAAGCTGGGGGGCTAAAAGTTCAGCCGGACAGCTGCATCAGGGCCTTGCGCAATTCCACCGGGCGAACAGCTTGCGCCGCATCGCATGGCCCTGGAATTTCTTCGGGATCCTGCCGGCCCCGTAGGCGGTGGCGAACACAAACACAGTCTTGCCATTCAGATGCACGTCCAGCAGCGTGATGTCGAAACTCTCGGTGTCCAAAAGGCGCATGGCGTCTTCTAGGCGCGGCACCACGCCGGCAACTTCATAGGCCAGCTCGCTGACCATGTCCTCGATCAGCATGGCCACGATGGTCTCGTCCTCGACCACCAGCACCGGGGGGGGCGAGCACCCGCAAATGGGTGTGATCGGCCGGCAGGCCGGGGATCGGGCCGGGACTGGGTGGCGGGATGACAGGATCGCCCATAGCCGCCTAACGCCTGTTTCCGCCTAAAGGTTGCACCTTTATCGCTTTGTAACCGGCTGACCTGGTAAGTAATTTGTTGACGGCCCCGCTAACCCCTTGACGTTAAACGCAAGCATTGTCACCAAGGGAAAATTTTTTTCGAGCCCGCCTTTGGCCACCGCCCAGCTTTCCATTGTCGTTCCGACCTTTAAGGAGCGGGGCAATGTCGCCGAGCTGGTGCGCCGGCTGGATGCCGCTTTGGCTGGCATCGCCTGGGAAGCCATTTTCGTGGACGACAATTCCCCCGACGGCACCGCCGCGGCGGTGAAGGAGCTCGCCGCCCAGGACCCCCGTGTGCACTGCCTGCGCCGGGTGGGACGCCGGGGACTGGCAGGGGCCTGCATCGAGGGCATCCTGTCCAGCGCCGCGCCCTATGTGGCGGTGATCGACGCCGACCTGCAGCATGATGAAAAGGTGCTGCCTGCCATGCTGGCCAGGCTGACGGGCGGGGAGGCGGATCTGGTTGCGGCCACTCGGTATGTGGCGGGCGGATCGGCCGCTAGCTTTTCCGAAGGCCGGGGCGTCATCTCGCGGCTGGCCACAAAAATGACCCACCGGATGGTGGGCACTCCTTTGTCCGATCCCATGTCGGGCTTTTTCATGATGCGCCGCGACCGTTTCGACGAGATCGCGCCGCGCCTGTCGCCTGCCGGTTTCAAGATCTTGCTGGATATCGCCGCCACGGCGGGGCCGAGCCTGCGCATCGCCGAACAGGCCTACAGTTTTGGCGAGCGTCATGCCGGGGAAAGCAAGTTCAACATCCAGATCGGGGTGGAGTTCCTGGGCCTGCTCCTGGCCAAGATGACGGGCGACTTTGTGGACCCGCGCTTCATATTCTTCGCCATTGTCGGCAGCATCGGTCTAGTGGTGCATCTGGCCTTGTTGTTCGGCATCCTGATGCTGCACGAGAATTTCCGCGCCGCCCAGATCATCGCCACCTTCGCGGCCATGACCAGCAACTTCCTGCTCAACAATGAGCTGACCTATCGGGATCGCCGGTTGAAGGGCTGGTCGATGGTGCGCGGCTTTGTGCTGTTCTGCCTGGTCTGCTCGGTGGGGGTGGTGGTCAATGTGGATTTGGCGAGCTGGCTGTATGTCGAGCGCTCAACCTGGTGGCTTGCCGGCGCAGTGGGCGCGGTGTTGAGCGTGCTGTGGAACTACGCCATGTCCACGCTCTTCGTCTGGCGCGCGAGATGAGGCCCCCTCCAGCCTTCGCCGGCTCGAGAGCTGGCTACGGCCACCTCCCCCCATGCAAGCGCGCTTTGTGCGCGAGGGGGAGGGGATGATTTCCGCACGAATTTCTCTGGCGATCATCTGCGTTCTGCTTCTGCTGCGCGGGGTGATGGCGGCAGTTCTGCCGCTTTCGGCGGACGAAGCCTATTACTGGCTGTGGTCGCAGCATCCGGCCTGGGGTTATTACGATCATCCGCCCATGATCGCTTGGCTGATCCGCGCCGGGACGCTGCCGCTTGGCGACACGCCTCTGGGCGTGCGCGCCGCCGGCGTGGTGCTGTCGCTGCCGGCGACCTGGTTTGTCTGGTGCACGGCGGCGCTGATCCTGAAGGACCAAGATCGCGCGGCATTAGCGGCGCTGTTCTTCAATCTCACCATCATGGTGTCGGCGGAGATGCTGGCCGCGACCCCCGACATGCCCTCCACCGTCACGGCTTGCGCGTTCGTCTGGTGCCTTGCGCAGGTGCAGGTCACTGGCAATGGCAGGTGGTGGCTGGGTGTTGGGGTCGCTGCGGGCATGGGCGTCTTGTCCAAATTCTCCGCCCTGTTTCTGGGCGCGGGCGCCTTGGGCTGGCTGGTGCTGGACCGCGATGCCCGCAAATGGTTCGCCTCACCCTGGCTCTATCTGAGCGCGATTTTGGCGCTGGCGATCACGGCGCCATTTTTGCTTTGGCAAACGCAACATCACTGGGAGACTTTCGCTTTTCAGTTCGGCCGAGTGGGCGCCGGCCATTTCACCTTGCGCCATCTGGGCGATTTTTTGGCGGCGCAGTTCAGCATGGCCTCGCCGCTGATCTTTGTCCTGATGGCGGTCGGCCTGTGGCGCGCCACCAACCGCAGCACCAACCAGTTGATGTTGGCGCTGCTGGCGTGGGTCGCGCTGGGCTATTTCCTGCAGCATTCGCTGCACGACAGGGTGCAGGGCAACTGGCCCTGTTTGATCTATCCGGCGCTGGCGATTCTGGCCGCCGGTGCCGCTAGCGGCACCGGCGCGCTTCGCAAAGTTTCCATGATCGCCGCGCCCATTGCCGCAGTGATGCTGGCGGCGCTTTATCTCCATGCGGCGTTTCCGCAGGTGCTTCATCTGCGCAAGGATCCGGTGGCGCGCATTTTGGGCCGCGATTTCGCGCCGATCGCCTCGGTCATCGCCGCGCTGACACAATCGCACTTTGCGGACGCCATACTCACCACCGATTATGAAACCACCGCATGGCTGCGCTTCACCCAGCCCGGTGTTAAGGTGATCCAGGTCAACGAGCCACAGCGCTATGCGGACGCGCCTGTGCCGCCGCCTGCGCTGCTCAAGGGTCATCTGCTGTATCTGGCGGAACTTCGCCGCGACCAGCATCACCTGGTGCAGCAGTCTTTTGGCTATCTGGGTTTTCCCACCCAGGCCCAAACTCCGTCGGGCCTCTACATGATCTACCCGATCGGGAACCCCAAAAATTCCATGATTGGGAAGATGCCCTAAGCGCCCAAAGCAAAAAACCCAACTTGGGCTGGTTTTTAGAGAGCGGACACCCGAAGCTGGCTGTCGAAGGGGCCGGGGGCGTTCCGGATCGGACGTCCGCTCGTGTCAGATAAGGGGTTGGCGAAAAAAGCGTTCCGCACCACCCAAAAAAATTTACAGCTTGTCCATCGCGGCGACCTGGGCGCCCGGACGTTGGACCGCGACTTCGGCGGCGTGCCGGTCAGAAGACCCGAACAGGATGACGATCAGAAGCACCCCGGCGATCAGGGTTTCCAGCGGATGCTCAATCAGGAAGGCGGGAATATGAATGCGCAATCTCCCTTCGAAAACAGACTAACAAATTAGATGGGGGTGCCGCCCCTGAGTGCACCGGAAAAAGCGCTGACGATCAGCAGGATCAGGAACACCACCAGCAGCAGCTTGGCGATGGTTGCCGCCAGTCCTGCCAAACCGAATAAACCGATATACCGGGCGACCAGTGCGAGGATCAGAAAAATAAGCGCCCAACTCAACACGCCGTTTGCTCCCGTCAAGTGTAGGTCACAAGACCGTCGCTGCCGGGCGCAAGTTCCATCCATCCACAGGGCGGACGCGATCAGGGATGCTTATTTGGGGGATTTGTTGCGGTTGAGGAACAGGTTGGAGACGCCAATTAGCCCAGCGCCGATAATGGCAACCCAGGGCGTTTCTTTCGCAATCGCGGCAAACAGCACGCGGGTCAGGTCACTGTTGGGTGCTTGCTGCTGTGCCGGACGGCGGCGGCGGAACAGGTGCGTGATCAAGGCCCAGAGCAACGGCGGCACCAAGAAGACGACGCCGGCAAGGGCATAGCCGCCCACCGTGCACAGCGCAGCGACCAGGGCCGCGGCCAGTGCCATGCCAAGAAATCTGATGCCGAAAAACGCCATAGCAATGGCGGCAGCGACGAAAATCACCTTGGCGGTCAGTCGCGCGAACATGTCAGGTCCCCTTTGCCTCCCAACTATATGCCAGCGGGCGTTAACATGGAAATTACCTGCGCCCCGCGGCGCGTCGCGCCGCAATAAAATCTTAAGGCGGCGCTTTAGCGCCGCATAAAGATCGCGCCCAAAAAGGCGCCGATGCCGCCTGCAATCAGTAGAGACTGGATGGGCTGGGCGCGGACGCGGTCACGCAGTTCTTCGGCATTCTCGTCCGCCCAGTCTTCGGCTTCTTCCTTGAACTCCAGCGCGGTTGCTTTGGCCTGGACCGCGGCTTCCTCGGCCAGGGACACGGCGCGGTCGGCGATCTCCTCGGCCGAACGCATGGCAAGTGCCGCACGCTCGGACGCGATTTCGCTGACATCGCCATACAGGCCCTTCATGTCGCCTTGCAGCGCCTGGATGTCGGCTTTCAGCGCGGCAATCCGTGCTTCGATATTGCCGTTCTCCTTTTTCTTGGCTGCCATGACTGAAGTCTCCAGTGACTAAAACGAAAAATTATAGGGCATCGCGCGCGGCCGGATGGAAGAACAGCATCCGTCCTGATCGGACGGTTATTTTATACAAGAGGGATAGACAGACTATTGCATGGTACCTACCTGGTCCAGAGGTGGGGCGGCGCGGCGGCGGCGCTGGCTCTGTTCCGGTGGAAGTCCTGACCAACATCTTCAAGCGCACCCTCCCCAGCGAGCGGCAGCGCCGTGATCCGGGTCAGCATGGTGCCGGTGGACGGCGGCAAGCTGAAGCTGGCCATTGCCGATGACGGCAAGGGCTTTGCCATGCACAACACCAGCAAGAGCGTGAGCAGCCGACTTATCAAACCCTTCGGGCCTGTATCCGGGGTATTTCCAGTGTTCATTCGGAGCCGGGGCAGGGCACGGTGGTGGATCTGGCCTTCCCGGAGCTGGACCTGAAGCCCAAAGAATCCGCCGCCTAGGCGAATTCGCCGCACAGTCATGCGTTTGGGGCTGTTTTCGTTAAGCCCCGAATGGTTATGTTCCGGCGGGCAAAAATCACCAGAGCAGGGCCATGGCGGACAGTTTTGATGCAATCGTGATCGGTGGCGGACCGGGCGGCTACAATGCCGCCATCCGCTTGGGCCAGCTCGGCCTGACCAGCGCCTGCATCGACAAGCGCGGAAGTTTCGGCGGCACCTGTCTGAACGTAGGATGCATCCCCTCCAAGGCACTGCTGCATGCGTCGGAACGTTTCCACGAAGCCAAC